>JAAZON010000413.1 GCA_012797725.1 SAR324 cluster bacterium
ATGTGGAAATCAACACCCAGGTTTTGCTTTCTTTGGTGGTAACAATTGTTATAATTGGGCAATGAACATTCTTAGTTTATTTTGTGGAGAGGATGTTACCGCCCTACTTCTGCATCCGGGGCAATTACCTATGAGCAACATTTTTCCCACGACCAACGATTGTGGCTAACCTACTAATTGACCATGATATTCATGAACCGAAAAAAAATAATTATCCGAGCCTTAATTGATTGACGACAATTATTTTTCCCTGTCAGCGACAATTAATTTTCCCCATTATCGCGAGAAGAATCTAAGTTATCTTCAGCCACCTCCAATCCCTTCTTTTTCACAGTTTGAGCCTTTGTTCTCTTTGCCTGTTCCATGCGATAGCTTGGAAGATTGAGCTCCAGAATTATGCTATGGTGTACCAGGCGATCGATTGCTGCTGCAGTAGTCATTGGATCTTTAAAGATCGCTTCCCATCCGGAAAAGGGAAGATTACTAGTTATGAGGATGCTTCCTTTTTCATAGCGATCAGCCAACATGGTAAAGAGAACTTCCATTTCTTCTCTGTTTTGCTGAACATAGCCAATATCGTCTATGAACAAAACCTCATACCCTCCTAGCTTTTTCAAGAAGCGCGGCAGGGCGAGATTTCGCTTAGCCTTTAAGAGTTCCTGAACCAAAGTACTGGAAGTGGTATACAAAACCCGGCGGTTCTGCCTAATTAGCTCCTGGGAAATCGCACACAGAAGATGGGTTTTTCCGCTTCCTGGGTTCCCGAAGGCTAAAAGATTTTCTCGGCGATCTACGAAACTGCCATCCATTAAAGAGTTTACTTGCTGATGTACTTTTGTAGGCAAGCGTGCCAGGTCAAAGGATTTAAGGGTTTTGTCTGTTGGGAGTTTTGATTCACGGAGCCGCCGTTCAATTCGTTTTTGCCATCGCACTTCACATTCCCGCTCAACAACCTGCAGCAAATAGCTTTCATAGCTCAATGACTCTTGAATGGCTTGTTGTGCCATCTCTTCATAACATGATTTTACAACAGGAAGCCGCAACTCTTTTAGATATTCTGTTAGCTCCACTTTTTCGCTGTTCTCTTTAAGCATATGTCACCTCTAATTCTTCCAGCAAGTTATCGTAGCATTTCAAGTTAACCGGCTGAATACGAATTTCGGTTGCTGGTGGAATCCGCCCGGATTGTATAAGTTCCTTGACCATATCGGCATTGACCGGTTTATCATTGTTCATTAAGAAACGCAAAGCATCATCGACACCTTGTTCCGTTTCTATGGCCGCCATTTGCAAAATTTTCAGATATTCCTTGTCGGCTGAAGCTGGTATGGATAAGGTTAATTCATCATATGCCATTCTAAACCGGCTTGTGGGAAAGAGACTTTCACGATAACGATAATTGGCGAAAGCCCCCGGCTTGCGTATCAACCAATCGATGATATGGCGGTAATTAATTTCGTAGCGCTCCTGACCTCTAACTCTGGGAAGGCTCTCCACTATCCTTTGAGCATACCAGACCTCTAGATGTTCGGCGAACATTTTAACATCTACCCACTCTTTAATCAGCCTGCTGTTTACAGAATATACATTATGATTAACCCGGATCGTGCTGCTTGGGCCAACCCTCACACGGAATCTCTTGCAGGACTCAAGCCGGGCATCCGGCAGGGATTTTAGCTTTGCCTGTTCTTCCTTGAGCCGGAGTTGACGCCCGGCATTAAGCTGACTGAAAAGATGTTTCAAAAAACGCTCGTATTCATCCCTATTAGAAAATTCCCGGCTCCCTCGCAGCATCAGTGCCTGTTCAAGGGCAACCCTGAAACGGTAATGTCGCTGTTCAATATCACCATTTTCGTTAGCATTTCCGGCTTGAGTGTGTTGAGGCTGAAGGCCATAATATTTCAGAAGCCCATGATAACGCTCTGTAGAATCTTTCCTGTTATCCAGATTCTTTACAGCTGCTGAAAGCGAATCTGTTCTGTGTTGCACGGGCACACCGCCAAGTTCCCATAAGGCCTGCTGTAAACCGAAACTTAAACTCTCAAAACTTTCGGCAAAACATATATTCCCCGTTTCCCAATTAGAATAGGTTAATACAAAGTGGTATAACAGATGCTGAAAGTGAACTCCATTTATGGTTATGCTCAGGTCTGATAAATTGCAGAAATCAGAGGCGCATAGAATGCCTGGATGATGTTCCTGCGGAAAGAACACTTCTTTTGAATCTCCTTCAAGAGCACGCCAAATCTTCAGCCTGCGCTGCAGAGTACGAAGCTGCCCATCTTGGTAACGACCAGGCTCCCTCCGCTGAAGATATTTGAAGATTGTGTCACTCTGTAATCCGGGGTTAAATTCCAGCATTCCTCGTATTTCATCCCAGACTTCAGAAAAGGGATCCTCACGAGTTCGCCAAGTATGTTCAACTTTGCATTCACTTGGTAATTTTCCCAAGTAAAGATATTTCCTTACAGTCTTTCTATCCATGCCGGACTTCATTGCGGATAGATCTATCGTTTTACCTTCAGAAATTAGTTTCATCATTTTCCTCACTTGCTTGTCTGTTGTCACCTGCTCTTTCACCGCCTTTAAAAGGAAGTTAAAAACAGGCAAAATTAATCCTTCGCAGTGGGGAATTTTAATTGTCGTTAGTAGGAGTTTTAATTGTCGCTAATCACTTAATTGTTTTTTTGTTAATTTTTATTCCTTATTGGTATTTTAGCTCAGGTAAAAATATAAAAGGTAAGGTTGCTTTTACTGATAAATTTAATGTTTATACTTATGAATTTTTTTCTGGTCGTCTTAAAAAATTAATTAATTATAATCCGAAAATTTGGTACTTTTCTCTTACTTGGTCACCCACAGAACCTCTTATCGCTATAGAATACCAAAATTTAAACCCTAATATTTGTCATAAAATATATGTTTTAAATGAAACGGATGGAAAAATTTTGTTGGATTTACAGTATTATGGTAGAGATTGCCATGAACCGGTTTGGTCTCCGGATGGCTCTATGCTTGCCTCCTTGATTTCTCCTGTTTATTCTTCTTCTCCAGAAAAACCTAAATTAATTATTTACCAGATTAAAACTGGTAAAAGCAGGATCATAGATATTCCCCGCCTGTCGCCTTTTTACCAAAAACTAAATTGGTTAAAGGATTTTTCGGGTGGGACTAGCCTATATTTAGCTCAATTAAGAGAAAATGTCATCCCAACACAATATAACTTAATTAAATTAGATTTCCCTACCTGCGCATTTGATGCCCCTTATACTTTATTAACCGTCAAAGAACTTTCTTGTACCCAAAACCGCATCTCTATTAACGATTCGCAAGGTCTAATTGCCTATGGCAACAGCGGTTTACATTATGGTTTAATAAATGAAGAACTTAAATCGTTTAGATTTAAAGAATGGTGGCCCGTAACCGATATTGCATGGACTTACGATATATTCAACAAAGCTAGAGTTCTTTTTTCAACACAACATGAAACTGATTA
>JAAZON010000414.1 GCA_012797725.1 SAR324 cluster bacterium
ATTCTTTTTGATTTCAGCAGCGATAACCCTTGCTGTCAGTTCTGATGCAGCCTTTGCATCAGGACGGATAATAACTTCCATTTTAACTCCCTTAATTGATAATTTAATGGAGCTAGTTTAAAAACTTCAGCTCCACGCGTTACTAAAATCGAGCCCAATCGAGGCTGGCAGGATAACTTGATTCAGATTTTTTAAAGAAGGGCTTTTTGTTAGAATTAACAAGCCTATTCGAAGACTTAATCCTCAGCAAGCCGCCCTATGCAATCAAGCAAACAAAGCCGAAAAGTCGTCTGAGGTGGAAATAAACTTTCCTCCCTCAAACACCGGCTTTAATTCCTTGCCTGTCCATTTGTCTAACCTGTAGAGTGCGGCGAATGTAAAGTCCGGAGCAGCTCCGCCTTGACCGCCAACTAGTTCTCCACCTCGTCTTACATTGTCTTGCAGCCATGCTGGAAGTCTTGTGTGGTATGGATTTCTTTTGACTTCTTCGACATGGAAGGATATGGCTCCGACAAGATCGGCAGCATCCTCAACGCTAAGTTCAACCATCATATTCGGATTAGCTAATGGTGCCCAAAATTCAGATTGTATCACATAGCAGTTGAAATTGGGTGAAAGCTCTTTGAGCGCATCCATGACTAAATAATGTGTGCCAATGTGAGTGCTATTCCAATCGCCTACGTGGGGAATCGATATAGCCTTGGGTTCGTGTTCACGAAGAATTTGAACAATCCGCTCGACACAGCTACTCCAATGAGTTTTGTCACCCTCTCGAGTCTTTGGGTTGATCTTTTCCAGGCCGCCTTCTTTAGTGGTAATAACATAAAAACCCAAATATTTGCATGCGTTAGTCAACTCTTGCAACCTTGGGGCTTGCCTTTCTTTATTGCTTCCTTGGGTCACAGCAACATTCATGATCCTATATTTCAACTCTCTTAGAATTCTTAAACTCAACGCGCCAGTTATACATTCGTCATCGGGGTGTGGCGAAAATACTAAGACCTTGGGAGCATTCGGAGAGAGAGCAGGTTTTGGCCTGTCAGGCTTGAAACCTCCAAGAGAAAGGTTTGCGCCGTTTCTCAAAATATCCTCATAGCTCTTTATGAAATTAACATATGGGTTGTTCATGATTTCCTCCGCATGTTCATTTAGTTCGAATCATTAATCGACTACAGGAAGACTTGCAGCAGCAATTGCCTGTCCATGGCGCTTGCCCTTCTCGTCTGGAGTAGTGAAGTTGATAGAGCTGGAGAGTTCAGGGAACTCCTTAGCCAAAACATTCTTTGCATTATTGATTATTATATTACCGCCTTCGCCAGTAGTTACTCTTCCAAGAATCAGCACATTTCGAATCTCATAAAAGTCGGAATAATGGGCAATGGTATAACCCAGGTATACACCGATTGTTTGATATATCTTATCGGCTCGCACATCGCCTTTTTCCATCAGTTCCTGCACATGTTTTAATCGTTCTGGGAAAGCCATTTCAGCCGGGACTTCAATGCCTGCTGGAGCCAAGAGTCGAGACACGCATTGCTGTGAAAAATATTGTACACCACAACCTTTATCACCTGACCACTCATCAACTGGCGCGTCGGGTCTATAGTCCACGGGAACGAAGGCAAGTTCATTGAGCCAAGATGTGATATTTCCATCTTTGGTCACATAGCCGCCGGCTTGGCTAGAGCCAAGCGAAATTCCTAATACTGCATTGTCGTTAAGGGACATTGAACCAGCAAGAGCTGTCACTTCGCCATCATTAACAACCTCA
>JAAZON010000415.1 GCA_012797725.1 SAR324 cluster bacterium
GAGAATACGTTCAAATTAATGCCTACAAAATTTCGCCTGGGCTTTATCAATATACGACAGTGGATGACTGCATAAGATATCAGGTCTTAGAGGTTTTTCACGACGGACTGCACAAAACCCACTGGATTTTCTTGAAAAAGTAGTAAATCCCAATTCAGCGTATTCAGACTGATCGCAGACAAGAGTTTTTGTTTACAAAGTGCAGGAATGGTTAATGACCAATTGCGTTAAATCTCGTTCTATCCACCCAAGATCACCACACCTGAATGGAAAAGTGGAGTGTGTAAAGAACGGATTTGGAAGAGTTTTATGCAACCATACGTTTACAGGATAGGCACTCGGGAGGTAGAAAATAACTATAATCCTGCAAAAGAAAACCCCCAAGATCGATCGTATGAGGTCGATTCAATCCTAAAAAGATGAAACGAGGTCTATGAATCGCGCACATTATGAACTTTTCTAACTTTCAATTCGACTGTATAATCTTCATATGCTCCTCTAGTGTGAAACACTCCATTCGGGCTAGCAAGATTATTCGATCTATAACGATGGACACAAATTCTAGAGATTGCAGCAAAAACGAACGGGGGCATACAACGTTTAACGGTTTTATTTCCCTTTATAGATATCTTATTTACACAGTTTCAATTATATAGCTTCTCTCTATTGGTATCGATTGTGGAGTTATCCAACGGATAGGTCATCCCAAAATATTTTGGGGGTGTCTTGATGACCAGGGAGAATTAAGCCTATATTGTCTTCCTCTCCACAAAGGCGAATTTGATGGTTGTCTAGATGAAACATCAAAAACCAATGGACAGCTTCAACAAAAATCATCGAGCACGAGAAAATGGAATCAAAGCGCATGGAAACATCATCGTGGGAAAAGTCGCACATGCTGGAACTTTTTTCCCAAAATACACTATACGCTTTAGCACTTCTTGACCAGGATTTTAACTTTGTTTGTGTAAATGAAGTATATGCGCGTGCCTGTCAACAAGATCCCTCGGAGTTCCCAGGGTTTAACTTCTTTGATGCATATCCACATATTTCCAGGGTCGTTTTTGAGGAGGTACTCAGTACCAAGAAGCCGTTCCAGGCAAACGCGAGCCACTTTGTTTTTCCCGGCCATTCTGAATGGGAGGTAACCTATTGGGATTGGACATTGATTCCAGTCCTCGATGCAGCAGGAAGGGTCGAACTATTCCTATTAATGCTCGACGATGTCTCTGAACGAGTTAAGCTAGAAGAAACGCTCCTTGACAATCAGCGTTTCTTCTTTCTTTTCAATGACGTTGCCCTGGCAGTTTTACAATCTACGGAACTAGAGCCTATGCTCCAGACTCTGGTCGACCAGTTAGGTAAATTATTTGGTGCCGATGGTTGTTATGCAGCATTGTGGGATGAGGACCAAAAGTGTCCAATCCCTGCTGCGGCTTACGGCGCGATGAAAGAGACGTTTCTTACTACTAAAAGTAAACCTGGCGAAGCTACTCTAACCAGAGAAGTTCTTTCTGTCGGTCACGTGATAAGCACTGAAGATTCATTTAATACACCCTATCTTAACCCCCGCCTCAAAGCTCAATTATCCTTTTGTTCTATACTCAGCCTGCCACTGATCATGGACGGGCAGAAACTTGCTGCCATACATCTTGTTTTCAAGCAACCGCACCATTTCAGCGTGGATGAAATAACTCGTGGAGAACAGGTCACAAACTATGTTGCTCTGGCAGTTTCGAAGGCTCTGCTATATAAAAAAGAGAGTAATGAGCATATATTGGCTAAAACCCTGTGCGATACAGTCGCGTTGCTTGTTGAAACGCTCGATTCAAACAAGGTCATTGAGCGAATCCTTGCAAATGTCGGCCGTGTGATCGCCCATGATGCGGCTAATATCATGCTCATTGAAAACGATGTTATATCGGTTACCCACTCGCGCGGATACCCAGACGCGATCCGACATTCTATTGAGACTTTTCAAGC
>JAAZON010000416.1 GCA_012797725.1 SAR324 cluster bacterium
CGAAGCACATCAAAGGCAGTGGTAGCAGGAATATGAGCATCGGGATTTAATATTCGCAAAATAGAAATAGTTTTGGAGTAAATGGACTTATCCACCAGAAGCTTCTCATTCCCCATGGGTGTTTTGCCGTTTGGAATGAATGGGCCACAGCCAATCATGTCAAGTTTCAGCGACGTGGCATAAAGAATGTCTTTTGCAATTCTTTCAATAGAGTTACCAGGCAAGCCAATCAAGAAACCACTTCCAAGCTGAATACCGGCCTCACGTATTACGTGTAGGCAGTTAATCCTTTCATTGAAATCATCATCTGGGTGCATTTGCTTAAAAAGCTCCAGATCGCTCGTCTCAAAGCGCATGAGATATCTATCGCATCCTGCTTCAAAAAAGGCTTTATAGTCTTCAGCACTTCGCTCTCCTATTGAAAGAGTTATGGCCATGCCTGTTCGTTTTTTTATTTCATCAAGGAGAAAACAGATCTTCTCCCTTGTCCACCACACATCCTCACCAGATTGCAGGACAACTGTTTGACATCCTCCTTCCTTAGCCTGCTCCGCGACCTCGATTATTTCACTGCTTGACATTCTGTATCGGCCAATTTCCTTAATTGGTCCTCTAATTCCGCAATAAGCGCAGCTTTTACGGCAATAATTCGAGAACTCAATTATTCCTCTCAAGTGCACCTCTTCTCCCATATGCACTTGTCGTATTCGATTAGCTTCATAGAAGAGAAATCGAGTTTCGTTGTTATCGCATTGCAATATTTTAATGAGTTCCGCCGAAACTGCCTTTTCTGGATCACTTTGCCAGCTGGCCAGGACATCCGCAATTGCCGCTTCAGACATAGGTCTCTACCTCTCCTTTACCGACAACGCTTTTTAGCAACCACTCTTGGCCGACAACTCGATTTAACAGAAGACATCCCTCTTGCCTTCCCTAATCTTTTCCAACATTTGCTTCGAACGCTTGGCACTTCTCTCATCCATAGATAACATGACAGACTTAATAAGTGCCTCTCCAATATCTCTAGTCTCTGTAGAAGCGTAATCTGTTAAATATTCTAAAAACGTGGAAAGTGCATTTGGATCGCAATGGGCTTTTATTTCCCCTGGCTTGGCAAGATCCATAAAATCTTCACCTGTCCTACCAAGTCTATAACAAGCCGTACAGAATGAGGGTATATAACCCATCGAAGCAACATCTTTGATAACCTCGTCAAGCGGTCTGTGATCTCCAAGGGAGAATTGAGAGGCATCATATAGCTCATCTTCCGCATAGCCTCCAGGATTCGTCCTGCTTCCCGCTGAGATCTGCGAGACACCAAGAGCAAAGCTTTCCCGACGCATATTTGGAGTTTCTCGGGTCGACATAATAATTCCTGTGTATGGCACAGCAAGACGAAGAATAGCCACAATCTTTCTGAAATCAACATCAGATACTGCATGTGGTGGTTGTGCCGCAATAGCAGAGCCAGAAGCTGGTTCGAGTCCGGGAACACTTATTGTATGCGGACCACAAGAATCCCTTTCTTCGAGATGATGTATATGCTGCATGAGAGCAAGGATCTCAAAGCGCCAGTCAAATAATCCAAACAAGACACCTATGCCGACATCATTAATTCCAGCTTCAAACGCCCTATCAATTGCGGAGATTCTCCAGTCGTAATCCCTCTTTTTACCGGCAACATGCACTTGCATATATGTCTCTCTATGATAAGTCTCTTGGAAAAGCTGATAGGTTCCGATATTTCTTTCTTTCAAGCGTCGAAAGTCATCCAAGCTAAGTGGTGCTATGTTAACATTTATTCGTCGTATCTCTCCCCTTCCTTCCCTCACACCATAAACAGTGTCAATGGCTTTCAGTACATAATCAAATCCCTCTTTCGGATAGGATTCTCCCGCAACGAGCAAAACTCGCTTATGCCCCTGGTTTAAAAGTAATCTGGTCTCATTTACTATCTCGTCTTGAGTCAACGATCTTCTTTTCAGTTCGGTATTGCGAGCTCGAAACGCACAATATAAACACTCATTCCCGCAAAGATTAGAGATATACAATGGAGCAAAAATAACTAATCGCCTTCCATAAATATGCTCTTTTACAGCCTTCGCGGTTTGAAAAAGTTCGGAAAGTAATTCGGGATCACTTATGCTGGCAAGGGCGGCAATATCTTTACTCCCAAGCCCTTTTTCTTCTCTAGCTTTTTCCAGAATATCTAGTATTTCTTTCGTATCTGCAGATTTTCGCTGCAAAGCTTCCTGAATC
>JAAZON010000417.1 GCA_012797725.1 SAR324 cluster bacterium
AAAATTTTATGGGCAAGGCTTCGCATTTTTGCTGTTATGCTTAATTGTCGTGGAAGCACTTGGAGTGCTTAAAAATCCAATTGACCAGAGGCAGGTTCCCGTTGCTGCAGTAAATTTTATCAAGACACATCAGCTCCCACATCCCATTTTGAATGCTTTCTCAGAAGGTGCTTATCTCATGTATGCCTTTTCGAAAGCAGATGGAAGCACAGAACATCTTGTTCCCATCGATGGAAGAACTAATTTAATTAGCAAGGAACTCTGGTCCAATTATTCAAAAGCTTTGTTAGGCGAAGAAAATTGGCAAGAATATATTAAAATGGTGAATCCTCAGACGATTCTATGGCCCCAAAAGAGCCCATTCAATGCCTTGCTTTTGATCGACAGCAAGTGGTGCAGGGTGTTCAGAAGTGGAGATTCTGAGAAAGGTTTTTCCGTGTTTGTGCGAAGAGAATACCTTGCCACTAATTCAGAACTTGCAAGAAAAGGCTGTATTTAGAATATGTGTCTGCGCAGTTCAGTTTTATTTCGGCATTGCCTAATGATTTACTAATGTATTAAAGATGAAAGTATCTATTCCACAGATTGTGCGTTATGCAGATGTTGACCAAGACTCCGTGGTGAGATTACCTGTGCTTTGGAGTTATCTTCAGGAAGCAGCCATTTATCATTCTAGTCATTGCGGAGACGGCCCACAAGCTTTGTTGGAGCGAGGTTGTGTTTGGGTGCTTCATAAGATTGCTATGCAGGTGCTTGATACTGCTTATTTTGAGGACCCAATTCAAATTACGACTTGGTCTCGTGGTTCGAGAGGATTTAAAGCATTTAGGGATTTCGTGATTCTTTCTGGGGAGAAAGAAATTGCTAGGGCAACCTCAATTTGGGCTTATGTTTCTCTTATTGATGGCAGGCCTCAAAGAATACCCTCGGACCTAATGGAAAGATATTCAGTTGAAGAAAGTCTTGCATGGGACATTGATTTGGAAGGCTGGAAACCAAATCCATCAGTAGGGGAGGAATTCATTGTGGAAATTAGCACTCGATATCAAGATTTCGACACTAATGGTCATATGAATAATGCCGTTTATTTATCTCTTGTTGAAACTGCTATTGAAAAAAAACTTAAAAAGCCTCCATATTTTCAAGAAATCAAGATGCAATACAATCGCAGTGTATCCCCTGAAACTGAAATGGTCAAAGTTGGGCTTCGAAGTAATGCTACCGAGAAGCTAGAGTTCAAAATATTTGATTCTAAAGGAACTTTTGCCTGCGGTGACTGCCACATCCTCCAGTGATTTCCAGCAAAAAAGTGATTGTGAAGCTATGCTAGGGATGATGGAAAATTAGCGACCTCTGTGTTATTCAATAAACCATCCATTTTATGTCTGAATTGCGATGCGTCAAGAATTAAGCGTCATTCTCCACGGCGGTGCCGGGAGAGTGACTAAAGAACATGCAGAAAAGAAGAAACCAGTCTTGGAAAAGGCCAGAGATGAAGCTTGGAAGCTTCTTTGCGAAGATGCGCCAGCCGAAGAGGCGGTGGCAAAAGCTCTTCGTATTATGGAAGAGAGTGAATACTTCAACGCAGGTTATGGGGGTTATCCAAATGAAAAAGGCATAGTTCTTATGGATGCGGGAATGATGCTTGGTTCTCGCGAATTTGCATCAATCGTGAATGTGCGTCGGATCAAATATCCTTCGGCGGTGCTTCTGGATAGGTTGAGAGAAGGAAAGACTTTGATGACAGTCTGGACGCATGAACATATGCAGCAAATCGACACTGCTCCAGATGAAGTTAAAGAAAGATACGGCTGGGTTGCAACACACGAGGAGCTTGTATCACCGTTTGTTCAAGAACTATTGAAAAAGCAAAGAGAAGGGGAACTCGCAGTTGACTCGAACCTTGAGGATCCGAAAGACGATATCGCAGTTTTTGAACCCCACGATACAGTGGGTTGTGTTGCAAGAGACTTCAAAGATCGGCTTTGTGCTGGAACTTCTACTGGAGGTACTGGAGTAAAGGCTAATGGAAGAGTAGGAGATTCTCCAATTATTGGGGCAGGACTATTTGCAGACAATGACATTTGTGGCCTTTCAACAAGTGGTCATGGTGAATCGATCTTATTAAGTGTCTTATCAGGCTTCGTGATAGCTGAAATTAGGCAGAAATTGAGGTGTGACGAAGAAGTATTCGAAAAAGATTCAAGCCTATTAAATTCTATTCTGGAGAAGGAGCTTTTAGAATTTAAACGCAAAATTCCAAACCGTGGAGCTGGTATTATTTTGATTCCAGCTAAAGGTCGTCCTGCCTATGCTTACAATTCAAAGGACTTTTGTGTAGCTGTTTGTGCAGGAAGCAAGGAAAGGATCGATTTCAAAGAGGCTTGGGCATTTGATACTCCCAAGTATCTAGAGGTGCAGCGTGATTGAACGCATTTTCCTTGATTGGGATCAACCCTTCTTAGCTCAAGCAGTAGATTGGCTGTTGCTTCGTTATAGAACAAAGCATGAATGCCAAATGCAAGGACACTTCTTGGTGCTTCCAGGCCAGAGGGCATCAAGAAGGTGTCTTGAGCTGCTCTTGGAGAAGACCGAAGCGGAGAAACTTTCATTGGTACCGCCCAAGATTGTAAGTGTTGGCCTCCTTCCCGAAATAATAGCGACTATTTCTCAAGAATCTGCCTCTGAAATGCAATGCATTTTCGCCTGGATTCAGGCATTGAAGTCAATCAAGCCCAAAGTTCTTCGTGCTCTAATTCCACTTCCGCCAGAACCCGAAGAGAACCATTCTTGGCTCTTGCTTGCAGAGAGAATCCACGGAATATACGAGGAAATATCTGGAGCAAGTTTAAGCTTCGAAGATGTCATAGCACGTATCCGAAGTTCATCTCATTTTTCAGATGAAGCACGCTGGGAAGTACTAGCTTTGGTCTTTGAGAGATATGCAAACGAGCTAGAATCTATTGGTCTTTCAGATCGCCATATGCTCCGCAAATATTCTCAGGTTGAAAAATCATTTCAACTATCGGGAGATCTCGTTCTCCTTTCTACTGTTGACTTAAATGAATTAAGTAAATCTATGCTTCGTAAACTAAACTCTCCAGTATTTAGTTTAATACATGCGCCACAAGATTATTCGAAGAGTTTCGACGATATTGGCTGTCTTATAACGGAAAAATGGCTCGAATTAGAGATTAAAGTGAGGGATGAAGAATTTGAGATCGTGGAAAAAGCTTCTGAAACGGGAGCGTTGCTCATCAGTAAGTTGAAGGAATTCAATGAAGAAATTTCTACAAGCGATTTAAGAGTGGGCCTTTGTGATGCTGCGTTAAGCCCATATATTATTCAGTCATTAATAGAAGAAGGAATTCCAGTGAGAGATGCTGGTGGAGTTAAAGCTAGTAATCTTAGTATCTATGCTTTCTTGAAGACCTTAAGAGATTTTCTCGTCCTTCGGCGTTTTTTCCTTTTTGGCTCGTTGCTTAGACTACCCGAAGTGGAAGTTTGGCTTCGGCAATATTTTGAAGCCCAGGGCCTTAATGAGTTTGCAGAGCTTGATTACCTTTCAATTTTGGATGAATACCAAAGTTCGCATCTTCAGGCCCAGATAGGCGATGATATATTTGGTCAGGGAGAACTTGCAGAACTTGTGAGGAAAATTTACCAGGCACTGAAAATTCTGATTGGTGATTTCTTTGGGTCAGCAAAGTCCTTGAACTCCTGGGCTGAAAGTCTGATCTCATTACTTCTTCGCCTCTATGAAAACTGCAAAGCCAAGGATGCAAGCAGAAGCTCCAATGCTTTTCTTGGACAACTAGAAGCAATTCATGGGATAGCTTTGGAGTTTTTTACTCTTCAAGGTAATGCGATGGCAATAGATGGTGCTGAAGCATTATCTCTGTTCATTCATCGCCTTGCTTTCAAGGAAATTCATACTGACTGCAATCTTCCTGCTGTTGAGCTCCTGGGCTGGTTAGAGCTTCGGCTAGATGATGCACCCATTGTTTTTGTCACAGGATTTAATGAGACTTTTGTTCCGGAAAGTTTAAATGCCGATCCATTTCTGCCTGACTCTCTTCGGAGCTTGTTAGGGCTTTTGGATAACGATAAACGTTATTCAAGGGATGCTTATGCATTGGCGAGCATGCTCAGATCTAAAAAGAAGCTATTTCTTATTGGAAGTAAACAAAGTCCACAGGGCAACCACTTATTGCCGAGCCGCTTGTTATATACGGGAAGCCCTGAAGAGCTGACAAAACGGATAGCGAAGATCTTTACCAATGTTGAAAAGAAAAACATCCCTAAGCCAAGGACTGAAACTGAAGGTCAATATTTCAGTATGCCACTTCCTCCCGTGAAAATGCCTAAAGCTTTAGAGAGTGTATCAGTTTCTGGATTTGGAGATTACCTTCAATGTCCTTATCGTTTTTACCTTAATCATGTGCTTAGACTTGGAGTCCTAGATGATAACATGCTTGAGATGGATCCATTATACTTTGGCTCGTTGGCGCATGAAGTATTGGCCGATTTTGGAAGATCCTCGCTAAAGACCAGTTCAAATGCTGATGAGATCTCCGATTTCCTTTGTTCCTCACTGTCAGGTCGATGCTTAAAGATCTTTGGCTGGAAAGTGCTTCCTGCTGTTTTGGTGCAGATTGAACAGCTTAAGGAACGATTAATTGCCTTTGCAAAGTGGCAGGCAAAGTGGCGTGAAGAAGGGTGGGAGATTAAGGACATTGAATTGGCATTTAAAGACAAAGATTTTATACTTTCTGACTCGGGCAATATTCTTAAGGTGACTGGCAGGATTGACAGGATTGATTATCACCCGGATCAGAAGCGCTTTATGGTGTTTGACTATAAAGTGGGCGATTTGAAGAGTTATCCAGAAAATGTTCATAGAAAGAGAAAAGAATGGGTAGATCTTCAGCTTCCAATTTATCATTACTATTTATGCAAAATTCGAGGTGTGAAAAATCCTCTCGATTTGGGTTTGATTTCTCTTTGTGCAGACCTTGAACAAGTGGGGGCCGAAATTGCTGCATGGTCTGAGGAAGATCTTCAGAGCGCCTATCTGTGTATGAAAGAAGTGGCAAAAAAGATTCTTTCACAAGAATTTTGGCCGCCTTCGGAAAAAAAATATCAACACGATGATTTTAAAATCCTCTGCGGATTTGGGCAGGTTAAAAGCCCATTGACTGAGGGGACTCTCGTTTTGAAAGATGCGTTTTCCAAAGATCTTGGCGGGAGACTTGTCTGATGGAAAAGCTTT
>JAAZON010000418.1 GCA_012797725.1 SAR324 cluster bacterium
AAAGGACCGACAGGCTTTATCACGACAACAACCCAAATCCAGTTACATCCAGAAAACGAGACAAGATTGGTCTCCGTTGATATTTCTGATGATCGTGATCAAACCAAACAGATCATGCTGAAGACTGCCGAGAGTGCCATGGGATGGGAGAAGGAAAAACCATCACTTCAAGATTTTATTGATTACCAAGTATGGATTGAAAAATTTGGTAAAAAACGAGTTGTAATTCCTTATGCCAAAGTCCTGGCAGAAAATACAAAACCATCTGCAGTCCGCCTTCGCAGAGATTTTTCCATGGTAATAACATTAATTAAGACTATCGCAATTCTTTATCAGCATCAGCGGGAAATTGATTCAAATGGCTCCATTGTGGCTACGCTCGATGATTATGCCTTAGCTTATGAATTAGTTTCAGCGAAGATCAATGAAGGTGCAGAAAGTTCAGTTAAGAGAATCATAAGGGAGACTGTGGCTGTTGTAGACAAGCTTCTTAATTCTAGTGATCGTAGCTTAACAAGTACCTTTATCGACCAGAATAATAATCATCATTGCTGTGTAGACCAAACAACACTTGCTCATGCCCTGGGCTTGGATACCTCTACGATCAGTCGGAGAGTGACGCAGGCAGTAGAACTTGGATATCTAGAGAAGCTGGGGACTCAAAGAGGGACAAGAGCCAAGATTGTGTTAGGAAAAACTATTCCTGATGATGAGTCAATACTCCCTTTACCAGAAGATTTGAAAATTATTTGGGGCGCACAGCTGAATTCGTCTGCAATTGTGCAACCCCAGAACGGAATAGTAGGAGAAAACTATGAGTTACTTATACTGTAATATGAGTGATCCTGACAAATTATTGAATGCACAAGATATTGCTCGACTTTTACAGGTCAGCAAACCTCAGGTTTACTTGATGATGCGTAGAGGAGATTTTCCAATCGTCAAGATGGGTCGTTTGGTTCGAGTTCGTCAATCAATTATTGAAGCTTTTATTGATAAGAGTACATTGTCAATGAAAGGTGGACCGTAAACACGGGATTTTCTATCCTATGTTTATCTGTGGTCTTCACTTGTTCGGATTACTTGTCTATTGGAAAAATAAAAATCATAACGATCCCAAAGTAGGAGGTAAGATGGCAAAAAAGAATGGTCAAAATCAAGGTAGTATTACAAAAAGAAAAGACGGTATGTATATGGCCCAACTTTCGGTAGAAGGGAAAAGGGTAACAAAATATTTCCGAACAGTGAGGGAAGCGAATAGCTGGAGAATTGAGACTCTACATAAAATCCAATGCGGTCTATTTTATGCAGGTCCAAAGCTGACATTGGCCAAGTATTTAGACGAATGGATTATTTCGCGCAAGGATTCTATAAAACAAAAAACACTACTTCAATATAAGTCAATTATTGATTTACATATCAAGCCAATTCTTGGAACCAAGAATATTAATGAAATAAAACCTGCTGATATTCAAGCTTTATACAATAGCAAGATATCTTCAGGAACTGGTGTTAGAACTGTCAGGCTTATCCATTCTGTGCTTCATTGCGCATTAAACCACGCATTAAAGTTAGGCATTATCTATAGAAATCCATCTGATGCAATTTATAAACCAAAAGCAATAAAAAACGAGATGAAAATACTTGATGAGAATCAAGTCAAATCATTACTTTTTGCAGCAAAGGGGAAGAGGCTTGAAGCTCTATTCAAGTTGGCCGTTACTACAGGTCTTAGGGAGGGAGAAATTCTGGGTTTGAAATGGAGCGATCTCAACTGGGATACTCACCAAGTAAATATTCAACGTCAAGTTCAGAGAGTTCAAAAGACTGGGTTAGTTTTTTCAGACCCGAAAACAGCCGCCGGCCGAAGGATGATATTACTTGGGCTAGGAACAATATTGTCATTAAAAGACCACTGTAAAAGGCAATTGTTCGAAAGAGAGTTTATGGGTAACCAGTGGCAAGACAATGATCTTATTTTTCCATCCACCCATGGGACGCCTTTAGACCCGAGCAATCTTCTCGGGCAATTTAAGGAACTATTACGAGAAGCAAACTTACCGAATATTCGGTTTCATGACTTACGACATACGGCCGCAAGTCTGATGTTGAGACAGGGGATCTCAATAAAAGTCGTCCAGGAAAGGCTCGGACATTCTGATGCCGGTATGACTTTAAATGTGTACTCCCATACAATCCCAGGCATGCAAAAAGAAGCAGCCGAGAAAATGGACGAAATAACCGCAATAATCGAACTGAATGAAGTGTTTGAAAAAGTGGGAGACCAAACTGGGTTGCAGTAAGGTTGCAGTAAAAAAAGAGTCCTCATTTCAGAAATACTCTATTAACCCCTATATATGGTGGTTTACAGCTTGTTTACCACTATAATTAGTGCCCCCGGCGTGATTCGAACACGCAACCGACTGATTCGAAGTCAGGTACTCTATCCATTGAGCTACGGGGGCGAGCGAGGACATTATACCCTAAGCGCGCGGAATTGATTCAAAGAATGTTTATTCCAGGTTGTAGTAGT
>JAAZON010000419.1 GCA_012797725.1 SAR324 cluster bacterium
ACCATGGCCTCTCCTTAATTTGATATGTTGCGCCTCAGACGCAGGAACTCCTAAGTTTATTAAAATCTCAGGATTTATCTCGTACTCTTCTGCGCAGCCTTCGCAAACCCGCCGTGCAAGGCGCTGGGCTAGTACCAAATTGATAGATGAAGCCACCAAAAATGGTTCAACGCCCATGTTCAAAAGTCTTGTAATTGTGGATGGAGCATCATTTGTGTGTAATGTTGAAAGTACCATATGGCCTGTTAGGGATGCTTTAATTGCGATTTCAGCGGTCTCGTAATCTCTAATCTCTCCAACCATGATAATATCAGGATCCTGTCGCAAAAAAGATCGTAGAGCCGAAGCAAACGTGAAGCCAATGTCCTCATGCATTTGAGCTTGATTAATGCCTGGGAGATTAAATTCAACGGGATCTTCTGCGGTATTTATGTTTGTAGTTACTTTGTTAAGCTCCGTAAGGGCGGAGTAAAGAGTCGTTGTTTTACCAGATCCAGTAGGTCCAGTAACGAGCACCATTCCGTGCGGCTTGAAAATCGCCTCCTTGAAATCAGCAAGTTGGTTTATCTCAAAACCTAGTTTCGTCATGTCAAGCTGAAGGTTTGACTTATCTAAAAGTCTTAAGACCACTTTTTCACCAAAAAGAGTGGGCAAAGCGTTGACACGGAAATCCATTTCTTTGCCATTTCCAATCTTCAGTTTAATACGACCATCTTGAGGGAGTCTGCGCTCTGCAATATCAAGATCGGCCATGATTTTTAGTCTTGAGGTGATCGCATTCTTTAGTTTCATGGGGGGCTTCATGATTTCATACATGATGCCGTCAATTCTAAAGCGAACTCGAAAGCTCTTTTCATAGGGCTCAACATGAATATCTGAAGCACCTTTCTTGATAGCATCGAGAAGAATTGCATTTACCAATTTTACAACAGGCGCATCTTCAGTGGCTTTTTCAAGTTCTGTTATATTTATATTTTCAGATGTGTCGATAACTTCAACATCTTCTCGTTCCATGCCGTCCATAATTGAGTCGTAAGAGACGGCATTCTCATAATATCTTTCGTGATTTGCCTTAAGATCTGTTTCTTTAACAAGTACGATTTGAATGTCCAGACCCGTAATAAACTTAATGTCGTTAAGGGCAACTATATTGGAGGGATCTAACATGGCTACGGTTAGAGTTGAGTCTTTCTTGACAATGGGAAGAATATTGTGCTTGTAGGCAAGGTTTTGAGGGATTAGGTCAATGACTGAATTTTCTATTGTGTAATTATCAAGTTCAACAATTGAGACACCATATTGTTTACTAAGAGCCTCTACTAAATCGTTCTCTTTGATAAATCCTAATTTAACAAGTTGAGTACCAATGAAGCCACCGTTGTTCTTTTGTGCTTCAAGAGCTTGGTCGAGTTGTTCCTGGGTGATTACCCCGCACTTTAATAATAGTTCGCCTACTCTTGACGACATTTGCGTTATCTTCCCCTGCTGCGGCCAGAAATACTATTTCAAGCGACAGTCCCCTGGTGTCAAAAAACGTGATAAGCGTATCTGCAAACACTTTGTCTACAGTGACAATATTCGGCGCTCTCTTATAAGAACTTGAATTGTTTGCTTGTATTGTCCACAATTTGATAGGGCGATAAACTTAAGAACCTGAGAAACCTAAGGTTTTTACTTAAGCCTCGATGTCTTATGGAGTTCTAGAATTTAAGCTAAGATTGGCTTCTTAGGCTTCATGTAACATTATTGAAGCTTCGGTAACTATTAAAATTTGTAGCATCATGCCAGCTAAGAAGGTGACAAAAAAGGGCAAGTGTAGTGTCTCATCAGAAAACGAGACTGATTCTCGAGAAGGAGTGCTGCCTTCTTCAAGCGAAGAGCTGGTAGGAAAAGCATTTCAAGGAATCAAAATTAAAAGTTCGAGCAAAAAAAGCGCGAAGCAATCTCAAAGGGGCTCTAAAAGTTCTGCATCTTTTGGGTTGGGAGGCTCCGGTAATGAAGAACCCCCCATGGATTTTCAAGGTTTTATTGTTGATGAAGTGGAAGAAAATGTTTCGATCGCTCCAGAGGCAATTTTACCTCCTGAAGATTCCGAACCCATCGATTCTGAATGGGGGCCGAATGAGTTAGCGGAGTCATCTACAGAAATAGTCCGCTACGATCCATTAACAGCATATCTTCGGGAGATCAGTAGATATCCTCAGATTTCAAAGGAAGAGGAGTTTAATTTAGCTGTGAGATATAGGGAGCATAGCGATCTAAAGGCAGCTTACAAACTTGTTTTGGCAAATCTTTGGCTGGTAGTGAAAATTGCAAGAGATTATGAGGCCGCAGCTCGAAACGTATTGGATCTCATTCAGGAAGGAAATATTGGTCTTATGGAGGCCGTAAAGAACTTCGATCCATATAAAGATGTGAGACTTCCATCCTATGCAATTTGGTGGATAAAGGCTTATATCATAAGATTTATAATAGCGAATTGGCGTCTAATAAAAATTGGAACAACTCAAGCTCAACGAAAACTTTTCTTTAATTTAAAAAAAGAAAAAGAGCGATTAGAGAGAGAGGGCTTTAGTCCAATGCCAAAACTAATTGCTGAACGGCTCAATGTTAGGGAGAGCGATGTAATTGAGATGGAACAGCGATTAAGTTTACCGGAAATGAGCATTGATGCTCCTATTTCTCAAGAAGATTCCGACAGCAATCTTGGTTCAATAATTCCTTCTGGAGAGATGGATGCTGAAGAAATTCTAAGCCGGAAACAAACTAAGGAGCTGATCTTGAGCAGTCTGAATGAATTTTCGTCTGTCTTGAACGAGAAAGAGGCGGTAATATTTCGAGAGAGGCTGGTTGGAGAAGAGAAAGCAACCCTCCATGATTTAGCGGAGCGTTTTTCTCTAAGTAAAGAGCGGATTCGCCAATTAGAGAGTCGAGTTAAGGAAAAACTTAAAGCCTTCTTGATCGAGAAGTTTGGAGATCGTATGGAGAAGTTACATATAGATCTTTAGACGCGCCCTTATGTTAAAAACAGGATGATGAAAAACACTTCCAAGGAAAAAGCAAAGAGAAAACGGGCAATGTCATACAGATCTTTGCTCGTTATTATTATATTTGCTGCCCTTATACCTCTATTTGCTGCAGAATACGGGAGGCTTTCTGCTTATTTTTTGGATCTTAAAGGGCCAACGATCTTGCCCCATGAAGGCTACCCTAGAGGTATAGGTCTTGCGCCTGTAACAATAAAGCTCGACATAAGCGATTCAGCAGCTGGACTTCATGAGATTTCAGTGTGGACAAGACAGGGGCATGAGACAAAAGACTTTCTCCAAAAGAAATTTCCAATATCTCATTTGATTGAAAAGCTATCACTTGATTTCAACGGGCCTACAAGCAAATTAAAAGAGGGCGAGGTGGAGGTGATAGTGCGTGCGATCGATGCGAGTTGGTGGCGAAATGCAGCAGAATTGATTATCCCTCTCGTCGTGGATTTCTCCAAACCAAAAATCGAGATTATAACAAAAGTTCCTTCTCCTATAAAAGAAAATGAAGCAGAGCTTGTTTTTTATAGAGCAAGTGATAATAAACTGGCTCTATCGGGCATCAAAATTGAAAATACTTTTAGCCCAGGTGTTCCAGCTAGGCATATAGATTCAGATTTGAACGACGATTCCTTTTTTGTCTGTCTTTTTTCCGTTCCAGCAGGATCCAGACAGCACTCTACAAGATTGATTGGAGAAGATTTAGTAGGTAATTCAATGTCCGAAGCGCTTAATTTCAATATTGAGCGAAAGATCTCCAATAGGACAGAGCGAAAAATTAGCAAAGAACTGTTAGCAGAGCACTTCAAAAAAGTGATAGATGTGAATTCATTGAGAATAGATAAGGTTAAACAGCGGCTAAAAGCAAAGACAGAATCCTTCAGTTCTGATGTGGAGACAAATTTAAACTTGGAGAAGTTTAAAATTTTAAATGAAGCTCTTCGTGTTGCAATGAACGAAGAATTTCTTGCACAAATTAACAACGGAGCACGTATTGATCGTTGTTGGAACGATGTATTCTTGAAGCCATCGCATGAGATCAAAAGTGGATTTGGTGATGAGGTTACATATACATTCGAGGGGAAGGCAGTTTCTGGTTACAGGCAATTTGGTTATGAGTTTGCGGCAAGCCTTGAATCGAGAAGTGTACTTGCAGCAAATGATGGTTTTATAATTTTAAATGGTGATTTTGGGCCATATGGAAAAGTTTTGGCGATAGATCACGGGTTGGGAATTGTATCGATGTACGGCAATCTTGAGAGCACGAATGCCTTGCGTGGTGAAAAAGTGCACAAAGGACAAGAGATTGCGCTAGCAGGGTCATCCGGTCTTTTACCGCCTAATTCCTATTATTTTGAGATGAGGTTAAATGGGGATCCCATTGACGCTGAAGAGTGGTGGAATCCTTCCAAGTATGATTCTAAAATAAAAAGACCAATTGATGATTTAAAAAGAAGCTTGGGCATTCAAATATTGAAGCCATTAGAGCGAAAATTCTGAGATACGTTGATCTTTGCCCTTAAGAATGGTCTAAACAGAGTTCAGGTGGTAACTAGCATTTTTCATTTGTGAGAAGGGTTGGTTACCATAAAATAGCCTGAAATGTGTTGTTCAGGTGATTATTTTTGATGAAATTGCAGGAGGGAATTAATGAAAGAGTCGTGCAATTTTTCTGATAAGATCTGTGGAATTATCTTAGCTGGTGGTGCTGGAACGAGGCTTCATCCTGCAACATTAGGTACTAGCAAACAATTGATACCAATCTACAACAAGCCAATGATTTATTACCCCTTAAGTTCCTTAATGCTTGCTGGTATTCGGGATATTCTTGTAATTAGCACTCCACACGAGCAAGATGCTTTCAAAAGACTATTAAATGATGGCAGTCAATTTGGGCTTAATCTTCAATATGCAGTACAGCCAAAGCCCGAAGGACTCGCTCAAGCCTTTATTATTGGAGCCGATTTTGTGGGAAAGAGAAGGGCAGCTTTGGCTCTTGGGGACAATATATTCTATGGTCATGGGCTTCCAGAAAGTTTTCGGAGAGCTGCAGAACAGGGGACTGGAGCAACTGTTTTTGGATATCAAGTGAAAGATCCGCAACGTTATGGGGTGGTAGGCTTTAATGATAAATGGGAGCCAACGACTATTGTTGAAAAGCCTATCGATCCTCCATCGAATTACGCTATTACAGGAATTTATTTCTATGACAGTCAAGTTGTTGAACTTGCAAAAAGCTTAAGACCCTCTACGCGAGGTGAGCTAGAGATCACAGATCTAAACAAAGTCTACCTTGAGCGCAAGCAACTGAGAGTTGAAAGATTAGGTCGCGGTGTGGCCTGGTTTGATACAGGTACTTTTTCCTCTCTTTTAAACGCTGCGGTTTATGTTGAATCAGTGGAAGAGCGTCAAGGGCTTATGATCGCCTGTCCTGAAGAGATTGCATTCCGCCAGGGTTTTATAGATCTTGAGAAACTTAAAGAACTAGGGGGGTCTTTGAAGAAAAATAGCTATGGCCAGTATTTGCTCAGCATTGCTCAAGAGAGTGAATAAGCTAGTTCCTGTCCTGATGGCCAAAAACTGCCAAAAAGGTTGATAAGATAGGGCTATCGTTCTTTCAGTTTACTTAGAAGTTCTTCAAATGCATGCTTGTTTGTCGAGCTAAGTTGTAAGCCATTAGAGGATGAGGCTTCAAGCAAATTAAGGACTTTCTTCAAGGATCTATACATCGACCCATAATTAAAGCCAGAGCCGAGATTCTTTAAAAATCCAACCTTGTAATAATCTCTAAGCTTCTGCAAGCGCACGATCAAGGCATTTATATGTTGCGGCTTTAAAGAAGTGTTGGGATTTTTCTCTGCTGCTCGGATAACCCATTCAAGGGATCTATAGGCTTGTTTGAATTCCTTTGAAGTCTCAGCACTTCCAATATTTGATCCAGTGTTGACGAGACGCACGCCCTTTGTTTTTGTGACTATTTTGAGATCGTCATAACGTTGTTGCAAGGAAGGAGTGCCGTCAACTTTTGCTTCAAGATATCCTTCTCGATTGGGAGTTAAGCCGAAATCAATACCATATCGTTTGTTGAGAGGTGGTTTTAGTTCACGTGGAACGAGGTATGCCGTGCTGAAGTAGTCTTGGTTTGGTTCAAGTTCGACCGCGCATGCTAGTTCAATGAGACGATTCTGCCAGCCATCATGGAAGCGCATCAAGGAGCTTCTTGCTGCTTTTAGTACGGCAGCATTGTTGCTTAGGCCTTGCTTGAGGGCTGCGTTTTTTCTGCGTTGGAAAGACCTTTCGATAATCTCTCCGTAATAATTCGCTTTGAGTCCAATTAGCTTGTGTAGATATACATCCTCTTGTTGTGGACTTAATCTGTTTATCTTTCTATAAAAGTCTTCTGTGGAAGAAAATTTTATTCCAATCTTCCTAGCAGCTTCGAACTTCCAAGTGGTTGGTCGACCACCATTTACGGCAAAGTCCATCACAACCCAAGCGACACGTGGAGGCAGCCTTTCAATATTAAATCTCTTCCAATACATCTTATAGAATATATCTTTATGTTCTTGAGTAGTCATTTGCATGACTGAGTGAGAGCATTTTTTACAACCTTTGTGCATTTTGTGATAATTTTGATATGTGCGCTGAGTTACGCCCCACAATGTATCGCCACTCCCATCTGTTGCGGCATCTCTTTTAGACATTTTTCCGCCTTCAGCGGTCTTTAAGAAACCATCATAATAAGTCTGAAACTTGGCCTGTTGTGATATGTTGATATTCGTTCTTGAGAGAGAAATAC
>JAAZON010000420.1 GCA_012797725.1 SAR324 cluster bacterium
TACCTAGCTCTAAGTTCATCAAGAAGTGGCTGGGGGAAGAGAGAAGTATTTCCTTGATAGTTCAGGAGATGGAGCTCAAGTGGAAAATCAGATATAGAGGAGGATAACGCTGGTACTAGAATATTTCTTATTGAATCAACATGATTCGAGCCGTACACACAAACAATTGGAAGCACCCCAGATACGGGAGATGCCCGAAGGTATGACCGTTCGGCAGCAGCGACAGCCAAATCTACAGATTCCATAGGAAGCACATCAGATTCGTTATTCTTTTCTTCACACTCTAGCAAGTTGTTGGAAAAATAATGAGCAAGGGGACTTTTTGAGTCCTTTGCCGTTGGATTTTTGGAGATATAAAGAGCAGTTTGAAACTTAGGAGAGGGATCAAGGTATTGTTTTGCTCCTATCTCTATATAATGTTGAAGAGCAGAGACTCCATTATTCAACTTAATGTTGTTTCTATTTATGTAGTAGATTGGATCAAAAAGTGGATTAGGCAATCTTCCTTCTTTCTCACCGTACACGACGTAATGTATCAAAGGGTTCAACCCCGCAGATTCAACATCTTTATATTGCTGCAAATAAAATCTGGTATGGAAAAGAGGTCCGGGGTTTCTACCTTCATGGGCTCCCCAAAGAATGAAATGAACAAGCGGGTTTATTTCTGCATGCAAAACATCAGGATATTGCTCAAAGTAGTAATGCACATCAAATAAGGGATGAGGAGATGTCCCCTCCCACACACCGTGTTCAAGGAAATGAATAAGCGGATTCACCTGCTTAGGCAGATCTGGACGTTGTCTCCTATAATAAACTAGATCGAAAAGCGGATGAGGATTCCGACCTTCTTCAGCACCATACCTCAAGAAGTGTAATAGAGGATTAAGATCGATATTTGCTACATTATTATTTTGTGACAGATAAAATTGCACATCGAAAAGAGGATGTGGGCTAAGACCCCGCTTACCCCCTTCGGATAAAAAATGACTAAGTGGCGATTCATAACCTCTCAAGTCCGGACCTTGTCCTAAATAAAATTTCTCATCAAAGAGACCGCTGGTTTTTGCAAGCAAAACATTCGCTGCATCATGCCCAGCAGCTAACGACATATGAGCAAAGGAAGCAATTGTGCGGACTACAGCACGCCGTGCCCTTCCACGCCTTAATCTCTCACAAAAACACTTTAGAATTGAGCGGTGTGCTTTTTCTCTCACTTTATGGTCTCGCACTTTCGTTATAAGGGCTCGCGCGATTTCCGCTTTCAAATTAGATTCATAATGGGCCCGTTCCTTCAAAACTCGTAGGCGTTTCTCCAAAAACCGCACTCGTTCCTGCTGGGTCGCAGTTTCTTTTTTAGATTCTCGATATTCTCCGACTACATTTTCGAGATCTTCTCGTTGTTTCTCAGACCTATGAAGTGAGATCCTAGACTCCTGCAACATATTGGAATAAACTTTTACTTCTCCTGCAGCATGTTCAAGCTTTAAATTAAGAGCATTAACCTTTTGACTGACATCTCTCTTTTCTCGTAGTACTTTTTGAATTGCAGTTGTTATGGCAGCCATTGCCAATGAGCTTGACAAAGGATTTTTCTCGTTCCTAATTGAAAACAGTATCTTCAGAGCTTTTTTGATCGTCACATCTCGAGGGAATTTACTAATAGCAGTATTTTTCCCTTGGTTTGCTATTTTTTGAATCGTAGATGGCGATGCAACCAGTTTTCGAAGAATAGTTGTAAGCTCGTCTATATTTCCAGGTTCATACAAAATTCCATCCCTGTCGTGCGTGATGCTCTCCAGAAACCCGCCAGACTTGGTAGCTATCACAAGTTTCCCAAGTTTCATGGCTTCAACAACAACTCGTCCGAAAGGTTCATCTCTTGAACAACAAAGCACAACATCTGATGCGCACATGACGTCTTCCGGATGCTCTATGAATGGCAAAAAGCGAATGTGACGCTCCATTCCATGGTCATCGACAAGTTGTTTTAGAGTTGCTGCATAATGCGGATCTAATTCTCGTCCCAGAAAGATAATTTCTATCTTAACTCCCTCTTCAAGCAATCGGATTCCAGCTTCCACTGCATCCTGCTGACCCTTTCTAGGCTCGATTCCTCCGGGAAACGCAATCTTCAATCCGCTGGTCGTAAAAACTCTCTCCTTCGTTTCAGATTCTTGAATCTCAACAATCGGATAAAGAACTGTCGATGGCGATGTAATTATGTGTGAATTCTGAGTGAATCTTGAATTAAAACAAAAATGATTTGTAATAGAGGAAAAAAACTTCGAGAGTTGTGGCTCAGATAGTGCGTATGCCACTGTTGCACTTGGAATTTCCCTTATATCCCAAACATGTGGTTTCCCAATAGCTGCTGCTGCTAATCCTCCGGCAACTACTGCCGAACTATTTGACCATACTACATGTGGATTGATAAGGCGAAGACGATCACTTAGCCAAAGCAGAGCCTCCGAGTTAGACTCCACCAATGTATTTAGCGTATCTTCTGTATTTATGAACCATAGTAAGTGCGTATCAGCAATTTCTACTGCGACACCCAAGTTTTTGAACATTTTCTCTAGTGGACCGCTAGAAGGAAGTATGATGTGGCAAAAGACTCCACTCTTCTGAAGTCCAGATACCAATGCTAAAAGCGATCTCTCCGCTCCATGTAATGCCGAGCTATGAGAAATGAACGAAACGAGCATCGCATCGGCTTTAGGAACGGCCCAAAGGTTACAATAAGATTTCTCATCCATGACCTGGCGCCATTCGTCGAGTTGAGTGCCTTTAATTCTATAGAATGCGCTCGTCTCGTCATGGCATAAAAACATTTCGTATCCAATTGTATCAATCTCACCCAGTAGGTCTTCGGCCCTCCTCCCCGCACCAACAAGGCATTTTGGGTTAAATTTAATAAGTAACTTAGCATGGGGATTTGCCCTAAGCAGTCTTGAAGCTCCTCGAAGCACTTCTATCTCATGTCCTTCAGTATCAATCTTCAAGAGATCAACCTTGCACCCATTTAATATAGAATCGAGAGTCTTGCATGGCAGTGTTCGTTCTTCAATCGTTGTCGTGTTCGGATGCTCAGAAATTGCACAATAGTCAGAAGCATCAGCAATATGGAATAAAACAACTCCATCATGATCTGAGACGGCCACGTTGTGAGTTTCAATTGTATTAAATCCATTATCTTCGGCATTCTTGTTAAGCAGCCACAAGTTCTCACTCACTGGTTCAATCGCGATTACACGGCCTCGCGTGGCCCTGGAGGCAGCAAGCATTGAAAAATAGCCGTAGTGGGCACCTACATCTACCACAATACTTTCCTCAGTCAACTGACTGAGAAATGTGTCTACTGTAAATCGCTCATAGCGATTGTTCTCATAGAATTTCCTGAACCGCTCCGTTACGGAGAATTGAAACCCGTGTGTTTCTATATGATACAATTTATTGAGATCGTAATCCCTCATCTCACTGCATATTCTCCAATCAGGAATCTCAAGAATCTAGCAGTTATTCCTTCTTTTATTTTTAACCCTAGCAATACCATAGTTTGGAAGTTTAGGTATAGAGCCCAAACAACATTTTCCTCTTCCAAAATCACTTAAGATCAAAGAGTTACACCAAGAGCTAAAATTCAATTACCACTGCTACTGAATTGTAGTAATCAGATTTGAGAATACCTCTCCCAATGTGCAGTTCTAATAAAGACAACCTCTCAGGCAAACCACTTCTTCCCTTAACTGAATATCCAATTTAGGTCGGGAAAAAGTGTGATGGTTCTTATACAGTCATAGGTGCTGCTAAATCATTTCCGTATACAGCAAACGATTAGTATTAATAAGGGAAATTGCCGGCAAACTCAGATCGGGTGTTTAAAAGGGAACGCGAAGTGTTGTTAAGTATGCTTCGTTGCTTTAACCATTCAAATGATAGCACAATGATTCTAGCTCGGGTTGACTCCAGTTAACGCAGTCTCATAAGATCTATCCCGATACATTTCAACCGCCGTTTTTGGATCTCCAAAATACACAAGTTGGCCTTTGGAAAGCAGTGCTATACTATCAGCTTGCTCTTCAAGCATGTCTGAGTTATGACTTACAATAACAATAGTCTTCCCAGCCTTGATAAAGTTAGAAAAGACTCCACGGCATTTCTGTTGAAAACGTTCGTCGCCAACCGCTAAGATCTCATCTACTAGCAAAATATCTGGATCTATATCAACCGCGACACTAAAGCCAAGCCGTGCATACATCCCTGATGAATAGTATTTAACAGGAGTGGTGGCAAATTCCGTAAGTTCAGCAAACTCCAAAATATGCTTAACTCTGGATTTGATCTTTGCTCGTGTTTTTTTGTGGAGAGAGCCATTCAAGTAAATATTCTCGATCGCGCTAAGCTCTGGATCAAATCCAGCACCAAGCTCGATTAATGAGGACACTGTTCCTTGGACTCTAACTTCTCCTTCTCTTGGAACAATTACTCCGGCAAGCACTTTCAGCAGGGTACTCTTACCGCTTCCATTGCTTCCGATAACTCCCAAAACTTTACCCTTTTCTAGCTTCAATGACACATGAGAAATTGCATCAAAAGTAGTGTAATGCCTCAGGCGTCCTGTCCTCAAGAACTTCAATAAAGACTCTTTCAGGGATGTGGGCCGTTCCTTGTATGAACGAAATGCAACCGTAATATTCTTTATATCGATAGCAACATTAGAATCAAAATCTTCTGAGGTCCTCTCAATAGTGCTCACATTTCTTCCACTAACCATTTGCTGACAGACTTTTCAAACAAAATACATAAATTTGCTTTCTGAGCGATGGAATATAGCAAGTCCCGTTGCCAAAACAAACAATGCGCCAGTCAAATTAATCAGATACATTGTTAGATCGGGAAGCACTCCTTCGTAAAATATCCCTCTAATAAATTCTATCTCACAAAACAAGGGATTAAGAACAAGATACTTTACAAGCCACGGGGGCAATAATTCTCGGTGGTAAAGAACCGGACATAAAAAATATACAGCCTGCATGCCAACTTCACTCAAGTGCAATGTGTCATCAAAAAAGACATTGCTCGTTGCCAAAAGCAGAGAAATTCCCACTACAACACATAAAAAAGGAAGCAGCATAATAGGCAATGAAAGGACAGCCCAAGTAATTGGTTGCTTAAAGAAGAGCATAAGGAAGAGCAAGGGAATTAATGCAAGGAGAAAATTCACCAAATTCGAGACGACCAGTGATATTATGAATATATATTTTGGTAGTGCAATCTGACTGAACAACCTGGCATTTTGCCTTATGTTGTTAAGGGACATCATTACTGTCGAGTTGAAATAATTCCATGCAAGCAATCCTGCAAAAAGAAAGATTGCATAGTTCTTGATTGGAATCCTCATAATATGAGAAAATACTACAGCTAGCACTGCCATCATTCCTAATGGATGCAACATTGTCCACAAATATCCCAGTGCAGATCGCTTGTATTTGGTACGAAGGTCTCTTAGCACAGACTGCTTGAGGAATTCCCGATATGTGTATATCTGATAAAAGAAATCTATAAAGAAATGTCTTTCCTGCTTCATAACAAACTTTTGCTGAAATAACGTCATACGACATAACACATTGATTTTGCAAGTACTTGCACCTTTTAATGGAGAAAGTGAGAGTGCATCGACAAAAAGCCACCGGAATATGATCACGCGAGCAATTTCTTAGTCGAAATCTGCGGAACATGCCCTCTCGGTCTGTTAAGTCATATCGTATAAATAAGATCCAATTCTACTCCCTCAGCAAA
>JAAZON010000421.1 GCA_012797725.1 SAR324 cluster bacterium
GATTTGGCCTATAAAGATCTCTGGGTGCGATTAAAAGGTATATATACTGATGCCACTAATGAAATAATTGCCTCGGCGAATTACAAACTAAGTTCAAATTATCTCCAACTTCCAAATTGGCTACAGTGCCCACTGCAAGGAGATTCAGAACTGAAAGGTTCAATAGAAAATCCTAGTTTAAAGGGTAATTTGTCCTGTCCTTTAAGTATTTCATTTGCTGGCATTGAAGAGCAGTATTTTAAAGATTTTGAGCTGGTATATGAGCTATCACCATTTCATCCAAAGTCGGTTCTTGCTGTGAAGTCTCTTGTGGCAGCAAATGAAACAATAAGTGCAGAGATGGTGGAAGAGCTAAGACTGGAGGGCTTAGACTTAAGAGGGGGTGTGGATCTAAAGATTAGGAGTCTAAAATTCGAAGACATCCAATTAAATGATCTAAAGATGGCAATATCTCTTGGTGGAAGGTTGGAGAATCCGCGTATTAATTATACCGCTAGTCTAGAGAAATTAATAAATGGAGATAGCTTAACGATCTCTGATTTACATAGTACAGGAACAGTCCAGAATGGAGTTCTAGCTTTTTCTATAGATCAAGAGGGATCTCAAGGAAAGATCTTGAGAGGAAGTGGTGAAATTAAATTAGTCGGAGAAAAGGGACCGGAGATTCATAATTCAAAATTCTACTTAATAAAGTACCCACTACCTTTTGGGAATCCACAAACATTTATTGAAGCGGAACTTGCTCTTTCTGGACCTTTAAATATAGAAAAGCTAACGGTAGCAGGCCGTGGTAAGGTTTTCATAGATTCCCAACAGTCTGATGATCCGCTTGAGCTGATTTTAAATGTGAACAAAGCGAAAGCCGATTTATCACTTACTAATTCAGATAAAAAACTAGTTGCGATGTTGAAGATCTCAGATCTGGGCTCAAATGCCAGGGGAGATCTTGATTTGAAAATTGCAGGACAAAGCTTTGGCAATGTCATTTCTCCCAAGACGTGTTTAGATGTGGGTGGTGAATTAAATTATGTTTTCAATATAAGCGCTCCACTATATGGAGATGGAAGAGTTAATCTTTACAAACTAAGTGCGGGCTGTGACCAGAATGCCTTAAGAGTTGAAATGCCTCTTTCGTTGGCCATTAAAAAAGGAGATGTCTCGATAGCAAATGTTAAAATAAATAGCAATCAGGCAACTCTTGAAGTTAGTGGCACGGTATCTCTTAATGAAGGATTTAATCTCGAAGCAAATGGGTCTTTAAGCCTTGATACCCTGTTACCTCTTGTTCCATTTTTGGATGACTTAGGTGGTAATGTGGATCTTAAGCTATCGGTAGTTGGCGCTCTTCAAGCTCCGGGGTTGCATGGAGACGCCGTATTAAAATCCGGCAGATTTTCAATTGCTTCAAAGGGAATTAATGCCTCGATGATTGATGGCAACTTGGTTTTAGAGGGGGATCGAATTTCTATCAAAAAGTTGAGCGGCGAACTAAATAGTGGAGACTTCGCTATTGATGGTTATCTGATTCCCATGGATCTCAAGAGGTCTGTTGTTAACTTGCATTTCGACAAAATTGTGCTCGAGCCTGTTGAAGCTCTCCTTCTTATTATTTCAGGTAAATTAGATGCAGGAATTAAGGACTCTGGAAGACCACTACTAGAGGGCGTATTAAATATCGATAGTGCCCAATACCAAAAAAATATCGATATCAAAGGCCTGCTTGGCATGCTTACTAGCACTATTTTTGGAAGAAAGGAGGCTTTTCAGGCTACAGCAAGAAAGTTTCCAGATCTCGACTTGAAACTGCAGGTAAATGCAAGAAGGAACATTTATGTTTTTACTAATTGGTTTGGTGCCGAACTGAAAACCGACTTATCAGTCGATGGCCCCATTTCTGCACCCAATTTAACGGGTGGGTTTTCAACTATAAGTGGATGGCTTGGGTTTCGAAATAGGCGTTTCATAATAACTTCTGGTAGTGTGAACTTCATTCCACCATCCACGGAACCTTATCTTGACTTGGTTGCAGAAACCAAACTGTATTCATCTACTGGTAATCCTGTCTCGGTTGTTCTTGAGGCAAAGGGTTTATTACGTCAGCCGACAATTGAATTTTCTTCAGATCAGGGGCTGTCACCCCAAGACATCTTTACACTACTTGCTACTGGACAAGGTGCGAGTAATACCACAGTAGTAGATTCTGTGGGACGAGATTTAGAAAAAGGCTCTGGGCTTGCTATCAGTAGCGTGATCCCTTTTCTTCCTTTGCCGGGATTTTTTGATGATCTTACACGCATTGATAATTTTTATTTTGAACCTGAATTGGATCCGGCAACTGGGCTTGTTGAACCAGTAGCGATAGCTACAAAGAATCTTGGTGATCAATTTACTGCAGTGGGAAAAATGGGACTCGGTGAGCGGAGGTCTGTGTCGCGAGCAAGTATCATTTACGATCTGACACCGCGATTGAATATTGCTGGAATCTTTGAGGCAGGAAATCCCGAAGAAAATGCATCACTGGGAGTCGATTTAAGCTACACAGTATTTTCTAGGTTAGGAAGGGCAGTCAAGATTAAGTTTGAAGGAAACGAGCAATTGAGCGATGCAGATCTCATGAAAAGGTTAAGCTTAAACGAGTCTGTTAGTATTCAAAGAGACGATATTCCAGAAATCGTCTCCAAAATTAGAGACATATACCTTAAAGCTGGATTTAGGGCAGCTGAGGCAAGGATCTCATGCAAGGGTGAGTCAGGCTATTGCACGGCAGTTAATATGCATATAAAGGAAGGCCCAATA
>JAAZON010000422.1 GCA_012797725.1 SAR324 cluster bacterium
CTATTATTACATCAGCAAGAAGAGGTTGATATTTCGAGTGTGTACAGTTTTTTGGATCGGTTTCACAAAAGACATAAAAGAAAGGTTGAAGATATTGCCTTTGCGCAAACCAAGAAAGTACTTGATGGCGATATTGCTGTGGTGTTTTACGATATGACGACGCTGTATTTTGAGGCGGAAGATGAAGACGACCTGAGGAAAATTGGCTTTTCAAAGGATGGCGAATTTCAGCATCAGCAGATAATGCTTGGGTTAATAGTGGGCGAAAACGGTTATCCGATTGCGTACGACATCTACGAAGGCAATACGTTCAAAGGGCATACTCTTATACCGGTGATTGAGCGTGTTTGTGAGCGATTTGGATTTAAAAAGCCGATTATTGTTGCTGATAGCAGTCTGTTGTCCAAGAGCAATTTAGAGCAGCTAGCGAAGCAGGGTTATGTATTCATATTTGATGCGAGGATAAAGAATGAGGCCAATGCTGTAAAGCAACAGACATTATCACAGGCCAATGGAATAAAAGATGGTGAGTCATTTGTTGTTGAGACTCCCGACAAGCTTCGGCTAGTTGTCAGCTACAGTAACAGGAGGGCGAAGAAAGATGCATCAAACAGAGCCGAGGGACTCGTACGGTTGGAGAGTCGAATTAAGACCGGAAAACTAACAAAGAAAACCATCGTTAATAGAGGATATAACAAATTTCTCAAGATCGAATCTGAGGTCAAAGGTTCAATTGATGCAAGCAAGATTACTGAAAATGAAAGATGGGATGGCTTAAAGCGATATGTAACAAACTCCTCTCTTGAACCTCAGCAGGTCATAATCAACTACAATCACCTCTGGAAAATAGAGAGGGCTTATAGCATTTCAAAGAGCGATTTGCGTATTAGGCCGATATATCATCGCAAGAAAGGCAGAATAGAAGCTCATATCTGCATAGCCTTCGTCGCTTATTCAGTCTTTAAGGAACTGGAGGGCCTGTTATGTCTCGCAGATGTGGACTTATCTCCGCAAAAAGCAATCGAGCGTACTAAGACAATTTTCCAGGTAGAAATTAATCTGCCGAATTCTAAAAAGAAGATTTCCACTTTCAGTCAGATCAACGAAGATCATCGGCTTATATCAGAAAGGATTCTTCCCCTCGTAAGCCCTTCAGGGTGCACTGCATGACGAAATCAGGAATATCGGCGCACCTATTACGTAAATCCGGCGGAGTTAGAGATTAAAGAAAATAAGGATAAGTCAATAATTATATCTATCACGCTATCTATTCAATCGCTGCTTATTTAACATCAAAATCCAATGCCTCATTCCAATCATCTTCAAGTTCTTCATGGTCTTTGGAATTCATGTAATTTAAGTAAAGGGACGCGCCCTTTGATAGAAAATTGCCACTTGCCTTAATTCCTTCAAACCCCTCTTTGGCTTGTAGCCAATTTCTTGCCCTAAAGTCCCCAAGAGACTGCTCCCAGGCAGTTACAAGATTTTCCATAAAAGGCTTTGCTGAAACTGTAAATACTTCGCTTGCCTCGCTTCTTCCTTTTACGCAAACTCGCCCTAAGTAAAGAAGGTTAAATTTCGACTTTAAATCATCAACAACGTTGCTGCTGATTAATATGGTCGTTCCAAAATACTTATTTAGCGCCTGAAGCCGGTCTGCTAAATTCACAACGTCTCCAACTGCGGTGTATGTAAAGCGAGAGCTTGATCCTAAGTTCCCAACGGCAGCAAAGCCTCGGTCGATGCCAATTCGAATATTTCCGTAAGGCATCTTGTCAGCAAAGGACTTCTCGACTATTTCTTTTATGTTCAATGCTGCACTAAGAGCTGAGTCGGAAGGAGCCTCGATATTAAGCGGAGCGCCCCAACCCGCGTGAAGAGCATCGCCGATAAACTGGAATATAGTTCCGTTAGAACTTAGAATTGGCTCGCTGATTTTTGTAAAATAGTCGTTAAGCTCCGCTTTTACTTTCTCAGCTGAAACCTCTTTTGCATGTGGGGTGAAATTTGCGATATCGGTAAACAGCGTGGTAATTTCCAGGTTTTCAGCCTCAAGACCTGGCATTCTTCCAGATTCTATTACTTTTTGAAGCACTGCTGGACCAACATAGCAAGAGAAAAGCGCGCGTGTTCGCCGCTCTGTTCGACCAATGATGGCATACTGGTAAAGGATGCTTGCGCCGTAGGTTGGAATTAATAAAAGAATCGCACTAAGACCTGGAAGGAAGAAATAATAATCTCGAAAGAGAATATAGGATCCTATTGCCCAAAGCCCTGTGCCGCCTCCTAGAATCAGACCTCCTGTTAGAGGCCTTCTTGACAACACAACGAAACACGCAAAGAAAAGGGCAAAGAAAAAGCCCTGTACTTCATTAAGCCGATCTGCTCTTCTAATCCAGTTCTTGTGGTATAAGTTGGCAGCTATAGTCGCTTGTATCTCGACGCCAAAGCTATACGGCCCACTATAAGGAGTTGCAAAGGTGTCCTTGCTGGTTCCGGCTTTGTTTATCTCTTCTTTAAGTCCAAAGATTACTACTCGCTTCTCGAAATGCCTTTTAGCTTCCTCACTAGTCATCTTTAAAACTTCATATATCGGAAAGCTCTTTATGGTGTCTGCTTGCCCGTAGTAATTAATAAAATCATATTCCTTTGGGAATTCTTGAACAGGTGACAAGAGGGCGGCCGCGGCTTCTGCTAATGAACGATATTTCTCGCCATCAAATTTGAAGACTCGATTTGGAAAACGTCTAATATTTGCGTTATCGTTATTCAAGGTTACATTAGCCACCTCCATCGCAGAATTCTTAAAAAGATCCGCGGGCCTCTGGATTGTGACGAGGGCGTCGCTCTCTTTATCTCGTCGTACGTATGTGCCGATCACCGCCTTACTTTGCTTAAGAGCTTCTGCAAGAAGCTGATCTGCCTTTGGGTCATTATATCCAGGGAAAATTAAATCAAATGCTACGCCTTTTGCTCCGGCAGAACGCAAAAGATCTAGGGCCTGTGCAACTTTATCTCTTGGAAAGTTTTCCTTCGTTTTATCAATTCCTAGTTCCAAAAAGCTTCGCTCATCAATCCCAACTATTGAAAGCTCTTTGGGTGCTGTGACAGCTCCTCTAAAATGAAACCATAGATCTAACAGCTTAGGTTCCAAAAAATTATAGAAGACAAGAACATAGAGGCAGATCCCAAGGACGGAGACACCAAATGAGATTGCTGCAAGCAGCCAAAATTTCTTATCGCCTTTGCGTTCCATGCTTCCCGTTTTTGATGACAAATTGCTTTGCAGATTAGATGAACGGCAAATAATCCAAATCTCTTTAAGACTAAGAAATAAATCTAGTTAAATTTCGTATTTTTTGGCTTTGGCGCGACTTTATTGGCTCTCACTCTAAACTGCGTTCTGAGATCTGCCGACACCTGGCATATTGATAAAAGAGCGGGCAGCTTTTTTTCTAATTTGAAGGGTATCTGCTATGAAACGAAAATTTACAGAACGCGGCGCAAGTCTAGTAGAATATTCCCTTCTTGTTGCGTTATTGGCGATTGCAGCCATGGTAAGCACACGGGTTTTAGGACAGACAATCAATACTAAGTTATCTGTTGTAGCAGACGCGGTAGGCGCCTCTGGTGGATGTGTTGGAGAAGTATGTCCGGCGACAGATCCTCAGTTATGAACTCAATCCACTTCCATCATTAGCTAAGTCAATGTCTGGGCTACCATCTCATCTGCTTCCAGCTTGAATTCTTGTCGTGCGAGCTAACAATATCAATAAGTTAGTTAAATTCACGTTGAAAGTTTTTATAGAAACTTGAAGGAATTAAGCAACTTTTGCTTTGAGAGGGGAATAACTAGATATATAATGTTAAGGTTGCTGGTTTTTTAGGTTTTTAAAAGGAGCAAGCGTTTGGAGGATAAAGATCTCTTCAAGCGCGTTAATTCCTATTCTTTAGGTTGAAGGAAGGTTTTTTTGAAGCTGGAGGAGCTTTAAGATTTAAGCGCGTTTTCAACTTAAAAAAGATGGGAGGGGCTCGAGATGAAACGAGTCGGAATGCTTCTTTTTGCAG
>JAAZON010000423.1 GCA_012797725.1 SAR324 cluster bacterium
GATTCGCGGGGCCTTAATGATAGTCCTGAGTCAAGTCTTTCACCAGGTTTTCAAGCAGCGAACATGATAAGTGCTGGCTTTATTGCTGTGCCTGTAGAGGTAACAACCTGGCTTGCTCTTAATAGAGCCTCGCTGCCTGAGCCGCCATTTACAATGGCCGTAACTCATTATGTCACAGGTGTAACCTCCTCAGGCGATAGATTAGAAACTAACAAACTTACTTTGTTTGTTGTCGTGACACCAGACGTAATTATTACACCAGAGACAACAAATCCAGAAGTAACAGCGACACCAAAGGGGACAGCGACACCAAAGTCAGGAGATGAAACTGAAGCCAACACAGAGTCTGAACCTGAGGCATACGGGTCGTAGAGTTGATTATTATTGAGGATAAGTTAGGCGCGTAAAGCTTGTTATTTGAGGGGATGGTAATTCATGCAAAAGATAACTTTTCTCGGATCGGTTTTGGTATGTGTTGCTAGTATTGGGCTGATAGGTTGCAGCGGCGATACTGATGGTGGTGAAGAGAATTTCAATGGCACTCAATTTGTAGCCACTGACTCAGAGGCTGGATCCATATCTGTTGAAGTAAAAGATACGGAGCTTCCGGTATCAGGGACTTCAGGCTTTGCTGTCAGCGTAAAAGATGCGCAGGGGAATCCGGTAGTGGGAATTCCTGTGGCCTGTGATAGTGAGTTGGGGGTAGCAATACTCGAACCGACCACAGGAAAAGAAATTACTGACAGTGATGGTAGAATCAGCGGAGTTCTTGGTTGTAAGACCCCGGGAAGTTATCAGTTTGGATGTAGGCTACCACTTGGTGCAAATAAGAGAAAACTGCTTCGAATAAAATGCACAGGCGATATACCGGCAGGCTTTAACGGCTTCCCCGGAGCTGCTGGTGGAAATCTTGGAATAGGAGCTGGTGGGCGTGATGTGGAAGATGAAAATGATGCAAGTACAACAGCAGTTCGCCTTACGAATATAATTGCAAAAACGGTTAGTGGTAATTCATATCAAATTGATACAGTGCAAGGTACGTGTGGAAGTAGTGGAACTAGTGCGACTGCAGAACCTTTTACTGATGATTCAATCCTCTTGACGATAGTCAATAATTCAAACTCCAAGATTGTTTTTACGAGTTATGAATACGACGCAGCGGGAGCTGACATAGGCAATACCAACTTCACCTCTGATCCTATTTCCTTTTTATGTGAAGTAGACGGAAGTGGAGGGAGTGCACAATGTTCAGCACTCTTCATTCAGGCCAAGGGAACTTCCACCAATAAGACCCTTTATGGAGCCTCAAGTCCGTTATCCACCAGTTATACCGGATTTAAGAGCTTTACCTTTAGGGTGACAGGCACATCGGAGTTAACAGGCGAGGAAGTGACTGTTTCTGGTAGAACAGCATTCTCATTTGGGAACTTTAATGCTTGCTCATCATAGTTCTTTTTCCAAATGATTGATGTAACGATGGAGAGCTCTGCTTCTGGAGGTGTCCGTGAATGTTAGAGGAGAGGAAGCTCGCGTCCTATCTTTTAAGTGCGTAGATACTGATGGCATGGAAATGCGTTCCTCATGATGTTATTTTAATGTGATGGACAGCGAAGAAAGCTATAAAGAGAGGTTAGAGCAGGATTCAGGGGACGATTGCTTCGTAGACTATGCAGAGCACCTAAGACTAAACAAGCGTTATGCTGAGGCCATCAATGTTTGCATAGCAGGTCTAAGCGCAAATCCTGAAGCTCATGTTGGGCGCCTTGTGCTTGCGCGTACTTTCTATAATTCCGGCTACATCTCATTTGCATTGAGAGAAATAAAAGAACTCTTAGAGGCTTATCCTGACAGCCCAGTTTTGAAAAGGCTTGCAGAAGTTATGATTCAAGATCGACCAATTGAAAATGTTGAATTACCTAAAGATGAAAGAAGCGAGGAATCCACAGTTGCTGAGGGCGAATTTGATTTAGACGATTTTGAGAATTGATTTAAACTGGCTGCTAACATCTCGAAGCAGGGTTCGCCGAAGGTGAATCCGCGAAGTGGAGCTGAAATTCCTGCCTTAGTCTAAGCAAAGTTTCTGGGCCGGCCGCTGCATGTCAAATCTTAGTCATCGATCTAAAGATATATAATTTATATAATGAAACAAGCAAGTTGCAATTATTAAGTTGAAATAGTGTATAGTTTTCTATACAATATGATTATGGACATTCAAAACGTTCTTTACCCTCGTTCAAAGTTCGAAACTCTTCGAACTCTTTACTATGCTGCACATCCGATCCCAATCAGAGAAATTTCCTATCGCTCGGGATTGCTCGTAGGGTCAGTTCAAAGCGGTTTGGCCATGCTTTTAAAGGAAAAGATTATAACTCGCCGGAAACTTTGTGGGCGTCCGTACTTTGAGCTTGCAAATTCCAAAATCCAAGAGGCCTTATCATCGTTATTTACGGTTTTGACTTCTCATCGGTTGCAATCAGAGGCTTCTTTGTTGAATGAAAAAGCTGTTAGTATTTTGCCGGTTTTGGAAGAACGAAATAGTCTAATCCAGCATGCTCGGAAGACACTAGCCTTATGACTCTTACAGAACTTTTAAAGCATTCTCTTGAGCTGCTTCGTTCAGTCAAATGTCGCTTTGCAATTGGTGGTGGCTTGGCGGCAGATCTCTATCGCAGGCAAGTGCGTGGCACAGGCGATCTTGACTTTCTTTTTTTAGCTGAGAAATCCGACACTTCACAAGCAAAAGAAATATTAAAAAAACTTGGCTTAGGCACAGCCGAGGTTAGACTTCATGATCTTACTCGCTCTTCGAGAATGAATAAAAGATCTCAGGAAGTTTACATGCTAGTTGGAAGGAAAGGAAAGAAAGATGAGCCAGGAGTAGATCTGCTTTTACCGCCGTTTCCCTGGTTTCCAAAAGCTCTTGACAGAGCGCAGTCTCATCTTGTGGATTTTGGCTTTGGCCCAACCCCTACGCTTACAGCAGAGGATCTTATACTTGCAAAGATCTATGCAAAACGCCCAAAGGATATTGATGATATTATTTCGATCTTTGAAGCAAAATATCCGCTTGATCTTGATTATCTGGCGGGGGAGATGGAGAGACTTAAATTTATTCTTACAGAGTCTCTAATGGCCGATGCGCCAATTGGGTTGCGCACCCTTTCGCGGAGGATGCGTAAAAAGAAAAATATTTAAGACTTGGGGTAGAACCGAGCAGGGCAGTCGATAACAGGCGATTTGTAACAGAGCTGGGAATGCTTCCATCGCCAATAATAAAAGAAATTGAAAGAAAAATAAGGCTTTGTATGGAGCAATCCTAGCCCGCGTCCCCTAGCACTCTTTCATACACCTCACGAATCTTGCAAAAGCGGTTAGACGCCGCCTTTTGCATTTCTGCATTTAGACCAATAGTGCGGTCAGGATGATACTTCATTGCGAGTTTTCTAAATGCTTTTTTTTAGATCTTCTTTGCTACAGCCAGGCTTGACCCCTAACAAAACGTAGTCCGAGGGATCTTTATATTGAGCCGAAGTGCTCCCTCCACCGCCATTTTCCTTTTGTAACTCTCTCGATTGACCACTTGATTTGTATTGTTAGACCAGGCTTGTGCTTCTTTAGCTTCAAGATTGAAGTCTCGTGATATTCGAATGAAGCGGTGCATGAGTATATGTTCGAAATCTTCATCAAGCCCTAAATACATTACAACAGTGCCCAAAAATTTTCTTTCTTCGCTCGTGCAGTGTCGATCTGCTAGGAGAATCTAAGCGATTAAATCTACTAAAGCTTCAGAGATGCAGCGGTGTCATGGCCATACATCTCACGGAATTCTTCAAGAAGCATCAGTAGAGTTCTGACACTTTTTCATTACTTTCGACAAAGAGCTATGATCTCTAGGCGACGTTCATCTGAAACCTTCATATTTCTCATCACTACCTCTAAGACTTCAATTTCCTGGTGTTGAACAGTTCCTTCCGCCTGTGCCGCTTTTGCAAGAATCGCTCTAGAACAATTTCGATTGCGATATTGCAGCGGGAAAGATGACCCCAGGCACTAATAGGCTGATTTTATTGAAATTTCCGGATTGATACACTAGATGCTATACTGCACCACTTGAATTTTACTAGACTTTCTTGAAATGGCAGAAGGACATAATCTTTAGATCTTGGCCTTTTGAAAGTCGCAAGGATCGCTAGTTCTGAGCAGTAGTTTTTTTGGTTTTTGCGCATGCAAAAACTTTTTTGTCGAAGGGCTAGTCCACTTATGATGGAGTGTTGTTATGGACACAAAAGAGTTAGAGAAGATTCTTCGTATTCTCAAAGAGAATGATGTGCATGACTTTGAACTCGAGAATGAAGGGGTTCGCCTTCGACTCTCAAGAGGCGCGAAGGAAATATTTGCAGTTACAAAATCAGCAGCGCAGAGCGAAACAGTGCCACTATCATCCGGGCAGCCTTATTTTATTCCAGCAGTTGCAGCCTCTCCTGCTGATGATAAGGACAAAGAGGAGGCGCTTCCACAGACTATTGTGCCGGTAGAATCTCCAATAGTAGGCACATTCTATAGCAAGCCATCTCCTGATGCCGAGCCTTTTGTGTCAGAAGGGCAAGCTGTGAAGAGGGGACAGACTCTTTGCATTATTGAAGCCATGAAGATCATGAACGAAATTGAATCTCCATGTAACGGGAAAATAGTAAAAATACTTCTTGGAGATGGCCAGGTTGTAGAGTATGGGGAAAGACTCTTTTTAATAGATACGGCCGCGTAGTCTGCAAAAATAATTTAGAAGTTAGTAGCACTAATCATGAGCAAACCCCCATTTAAAAAAATACTGATAGCCAATCGAGGCGAAATAGCCCTGCGAATAGTGCGGGCATGTCACGAACTTGGAATTAAAACGGTAGCTGTGCATTCGAAGGCTGATGAAGATGCGCTTCATGTAAAGCTCGCATCTGAAAGCGTTTGTATTGGGCCAGCACCTGCTAAAGATAGTTATCTTAATATCGCCTCTATTTTGGCGGCAGCTACATCCACAGGTTCTGAAGCGATACATCCAGGCTATGGATTTTTGAGTGAGAACGCTTCTTTTGCAGAGATTTGTGGAAGTTGCGGCATCACATTTATTGGGCCTTCAGTTAGAAACATGAGGGTAATGGGAGATAAGGCGAGGGCTAGACGTGCTGCAGACAAGGCGGGTGTTCCTACTATCCCAGGAGACAGCACCGGATTTATAGATGCAAAAGAAGCTTCGCATGTGGCAAGGCAAGTCGGATTTCCAATACTTCTTAAGGCTTGCGCCGGAGGAGGTGGGCGTGGAATGAAGATCATAAAGGATGCCGAAAGTTTCGCTTCGATATTTACTACAGCGCAAAGGGAAGTCGAAGCAGCGTTTGGTGATGGTCATTTATTGGTGGAGAAATATCTACCAAAGGTCAGGCATATTGAGGTACAGATTGCCGGCGATCAGGCAAAAAACATAGTTCACTTGGGCATTAGGGATTGCTCGATTCAGAGACGTTATCAAAAAGTCATCGAAGAATCCCCGTCAATTGGTCTCCCTGATAATTTGAAAGAAGAAATTCAAAATGCTGCGGTTGAGTTGTGCGCTTCGGTTAATTATACAAGCGTTGGGACTGTTGAGTTTTTGGTAGATCTCGAAGAAAAGAAATTTTACTTTATTGAGATGAACACTCGCCTGCAAGTCGAGCATCCTGTGACAGAAATGGCCACTGATATAGATATCGTTAAAGAACAAATACGTATTGCTGCAGGACGAGAGATTTCCTTTCAGCAAAAGGATGTGCATCTTAGAGGACACACAATAGAAGCTCGAATTAACGCGGAAGACCCTCACACATTAATTCCATCTCCAGGTTACATTAGTAGTTATCATCCTCCAGGTGGAAATGGAGTCCGTGTGGATTCTGCCTTGTATAGCGGTTATACTGTTAAGCCTTTTTATGACTCTCTTGTAGCGAAGCTCATTGTTCGGGCAAGAGACAGGGAGTCCTGTATCCAAAAAATGCTTGTTGCTTTAGATGAGTTTATAATAGAAGGCATTCAGACCAATGTTGAATTACATCGCCGGATTTTAAACCACGAGGGCTTTCAATCTGGGAAATTTCACACTAAGTTCTTGGATGAGGTTAAATTGTTCTCATCAGAGAAGGGGGAAAAAGAAGGGCATGAAAAGAGCTAGTCTGGCGATAATAATATCCGTGGTTTTCTCTTGTTTCAGTTTCGTGCAAACCTATGCTCAAAGCGGTGGAAAATTGGTCGTTGAAAATCCAGTCTTTGATTTTGGGACTGTTACTGAAGGAACTATTATTCAGCATAACTTTCAGATTGAAAATAAAGGGAGCGGGGTCTTGACTATATCAAGAGTTCTTGCCCAGTGCGGGTGCACTGCATCGAACGTAACAAAGAATGAAATTGCGACAGGAGAGAAGGGAGAGATAAAGGTTGTTTTTGACACATCGAATTTTAAAGGCGATGTGGAAAAGACTGTCACGGTTTATTCTAGTGATCCAGAAAAACAAATAACCACTCTTAGTCTTAAAGGCAAAATTCAGGCAGGGGTAGTTATTACACCGGAAAGACTTATGTTTGGTGAGGTGTCTCCGGGCTCGCCAATCAGCAAGAGTTTTACAATAGAAACAAAGGAAGGATCTAAGATTCAAATATTGGGAGCTAAGAGTTTTTCTCGCTATGTTGATATTTCCGAGCAAAAAGCTAGCGCTAATAGGAAAGAATTTTTGGTACAACTTGGATCCGATCTTCCTGTTGAAGAATTCCGAGCTAGGGTGGCTGTCGAAGTTCAAGGGGCCGATGGAAAGATGCGAAGTATTGATATTCCGATATTTGCGTCAGTAAAAGGTCTTGTCCGATTCAATCCTCCTGTCCTGTCCCTGGGGATACTGGAGGGCAAAGGTTTAATTCAAAGAAAAGTTAAAGTTTTGTTTTCAGGCAATGGACAAGGAGTGCTCAAATCCATCAACGTTTCAAATTCGGCTGTTAAAGCAAGAGAGTCTCGAGATGAAAGAAGTGGTGATATTTTTCTCGATGTGGAGGTCGACCCAAATAAAGTGACCAACGATATAAAGGCCGCAATAAATGTTGTTCTCCTTGATGCTGAGGGTAAGGAAGCTTCAGCATCGCTTAACGTCTACGGAATCATGCCACCAAAGTAATTTTCAAGTATTTCGAGTCGTTAAAAGCCATGTTATCTTTTTCTGGGATATAGCGATCAGGTTCCTGTGAAGAAAATAAGCGACATCATCTCTCAAACAAAAAAATCTAATGCTTGGATCAAGAATCTTGTAGGTTTATTAGGTCCGATCTTTATGTTGGTCTTGGTGCTTCCTATTGCTTATACAGAGGCAGCAACGGTTGAAGTTTTTGGAAGCAAGTTGAAGGTTGACTCCTTCGAAAAGACTGGTGGGGGCAGTGTTCGTATTGGGATTTTTGGCTCGGAACGCATAGTTGCTGAAAATGAGATAGCTTCTTATGTCCTTGAAAGATATGTCGAAAACAACAGTGCACCCAGCATTTCCCTGCTTGACATTCAAGAAATAATAAAAAAGGCCTTGGCAGTTGAGGATGTAGAAAGTGCTGCGAGTGGATTGCTTTTAATACTTAGTCATCCAAAATCTGAGCTGAGTTCTCTAGAATTTTTCTTGGATGAGATAGGTGCTGACCCCCAAGCTGGAAATATGTTTAAAAAGGTTGTTTCATCTGAGCATATAAACAACTTGGTTTTAAATGGAGAACAAGTAGCACCTGTTCTGTACAGAATAGCGTTGCAGGATCCTCAGTGGGTTAAAAAAGAGGGACTAAGAAGTTTTTATAAATTTTTGGATCAGAACAAGAAATATTTTGAAGAGCAATTTATAAAAACTCTTTTAAATCCTCAAAGTTCAGAAGGGCAAAAAATCCTTACAATAATGGAATCTTTGTTTGGTGAAGATGATAAGCTTCAAAGGAAGCTTACTCAATTATTTGAAAATGTCCAGGCATTGCGCAATGCTCTGAACAATGGTGACTTAACGAAAGTCTTTTCGATTTTGCCATTCAGCGATCCAAACAAAAGATCGAATACCCTGGAGTCTGGAGTCTTATCGGAGATAGTTTTTAAAGAAATTGAAAAACTTCATGGTAGCATAGCTTATGCAGATATTTTGTTGATCTTAAGCCGAATATATCGCGATAAACAAACACCACGGACTCGAGAAATCCTTCTTGACTCCATTTCTCATATAAATTCAAGGAATTATGCAGTTTTGGAGAACCCTGACGTGAGAAATATGCTTGAGGTTTTTGCCGCAGGCGATGAAGAGTTTAAAAAAGCTTATATTTTGGCTCTTGAGAAATGCATATATGGGTTGGTGGATGAAAATCAAATGGGAGTAACAGATAAACTTTTTGATGGGTTGCTTGCAATCAGGCCTGATCCAGATGCTCGTAATGATAAAATTCGTATCTTACACACCAAGAAATTCCTCAGATCTGGTCAAGAAAAAGCAGCGCTAGAGAAGCTGTCAAGTGTTCAAACGGATCTTTCTTGGTCTGATAAAGTTTGGTTTGCTCTATACCGGTTTACATATAAAACTCCTATTTGGATATATGTTACGTTGGTAATATGCATGGGCATGTTAGCGATTTTCACTCGTTATCTTTATTATCAAAGAGAAGAGAAAAAACATCGGCATTGGAGGGAAATGGGATGGGTCAATGGGTGGGAATCCACTGAAGGCAGAGGCTTCGTTCTTCAAGAACTGAGAAGCAATATAGATCCGGTAATACAGGAATATTACAAATGTTTGGATATTCTGGGTTTTAAGCCTGGAGCTACTGTGAGAGAAGTTAAGAGCGCTTATAGAAAGAAAATGAAGGAAGTTCATCCAGACCTTAATGTCGGGGAAGAGGAAGAAAGTGCCAAGGAGGTCATACATATACGTAAATCATATGAACGTCTTCTTGAAATGGAAAAGGATGGAATCTCAGTCCAGTTTAGACGAGTATAGCCGCATAATTTGCTTAACATCCGACCATGGGATCTGAATTCTAATTTTGTTTCACGCCGGTTCCGAATCGTATGTCTGTAGGACATTATTGATGTTATAGTATTTTCTTTAGGGATAGACATTTTGGCTTTTTGAGAGATTCTTCGCTCCTGTGGTATTTGCAGCTCATGTTGATTGAAATCACCGAGTCTGAACCCCTGCGACAAAATTTTCTCTGATTGAAGATAGTTCTTGGAGATCTTTGGTGAAAGAAGTGCCTTTTGCACAAGGGCACTGCGTATTGGATCCTTAACATCCAGGTACTCATTTGCTCTAAGTATTGCCCATAAAGAACAGCCTTCTGATATATCTTTAGCAATAGAAGATAAGATTTTGGGACAAAAAGATTGGAGCATGAAGAGATACTTGGGCAAGGGAGGGGCCAACTCGAGCGTTGATTTAACTCGTTGATAATAAACGATAAATTATAGAGAAAGGGCCTACCATTGAGTCAAATATCCACAATGAGTGAGACTTATAGCCTCAGATACGGGCAATTTCATTTAACAAAATATGTAGGCTATAATCGCTTCTGCGATTGGGGTTCATGCGAGAGGTTCTGTGAACCCGGTCAGGCCCGGAAGGGAGCAGCCGCAGCAGATAACTTCTGTGATATGTTCTCCAGTCGCATTTTAGCTTTTTTGAGTGAATGGAAAGCCCAACTTCTTTCGTCTATTGGAACTTGAAGAGAGGCGTTTGTTTATTTAATTAATTGCTGCTTGAAATTTTAAGAGTGAATAAATGTCGTATCTTGTATTAGCTAGAAAATATCGACCAACTGATTTCTCTCAAGTTTCTGGGCAGGAGCAAGTTACCCGTACGCTGGCAAATGGTATTAAGCGCAACAAGATAGCACATGCTTTTCTTTTTTGCGGACCGCGAGGTGTGGGAAAAACATCGGTAGCACGCATACTCTCAAAAGCTTTAAATTGTAAAGATGGGCCGACGCCAAATCCATGCTGCAAATGTACAAATTGTCGTGAAATTACTGAGGGTTCAAGTCTTGCAGTTCGAGAGATCGATGGGGCATCTCATAATAGTGTGGATAATGTTCGTGATCTTATCGATAGTTTTAGAGCTCTTCCGGCTCCAGGCTATAGATACAAAGTCTATATCATCGATGAAGTCCACATGTTGAGCATGTCGGCATTTAATGCTTTACTCAAAAGCCTTGAGGAACCACCTCCTCATACAGTCTTTATTTTAGCTACTACAGAAGTTCATAAAATTCCGGAGACTGTTATATCAAGGTGTCAGCAACATATATTTCGAGCTTTGGCTGTTGATTCAATAATAACCCGGCTTGGATTCATTGCTGAAAAAGAAAAATTGAAGGTTGAAGAGGGGGTTCTTCGCATGATTGCCAATCAGGCGGATGGATCTATGCGAGATGCCCAATCATTGCTCGATAAAGTTCAGTTGTTTTGTGATAAGAATATATCAGTTGTTGAGGCAAGTCGCTTGCTTGGGGCTGCTGATAAGAGCAAGCTATTTCTTCTATCAGAAGCAATTTTAAATAAAAATGCTCGGCAAAGCCTGGAAATCGTTGCCTCATGTTTTGAAACAGGGATTGATACATCTTTGTTTCTAAAAGATTTCGTTTCTCACTGGAGGGAACTCTTGCTCTCTCAAATAGGAGGAGAAGCTTTGTTGCTTGATACAGGAGTATCAAAAGATCATGCAGAGAGGATGGGAGTTCAAGTAAAAGAAGTATCAAAAGTGAGGCTACAAAGGTTGGTACAAATAGCAAGAGAGGGGGCAGATAGTGCGCTGCGCAGTAACTTTCCCAAGTACGCCCTCGAAGCGCTTGTTGTCCGTATGGCTTTGTTTGATGACTTAAGCGAAGGAAAGGCTAGCTCACCTTCCCCTCAAAGAGGTTTAAATCAAAGCAGTACGACTCAAGCAGGTTCTTTGGCCATAAAAAAAGGGGAACCTCAGTCAGCAGGAATTACACTAGGACAAAAAAACATTAAGGAAGAGAAGATCCAAAATCGCAACCTGGAAAAACAAGAAGGAGAAAATTCATACGACTTTAATTCATTTGTACATTTCGTCTCCGAGCAGGGAGCACGTTTTATTTATGAACATCTGAAACGCGTGGCTGTGGTTGAGTTCTCTAATATGCTTTTGCATTTGAAAGGATCTGAGTTCTCGATTAATTACCTGATGCGAGATGCTGAGAAAGCGAATGTAATTTCTCTTTTGGAAGCATATTCCAATGTGAAAGGTTGGTCGGTTAAATTTGAAATTGGACCCAAAAAAGCAGGGGAAGACGAGGGAAGTATCCTTCATATTGAAAAGATGAAAGCGCAGCGTCAAAAAGAAGCAAAGTGTCAGGATATTTCATCGCATCCAAAAATACAGAGTTTGAGAAAGATGTTTCCAGGTAGTGAAATAGAAAACATTAAGATAAAAGAAACATGAATTAACACTAAGGAGTACACAATGGCAAAGGGATTTCCCGGGATTCCGGGTAACATGCAAGGGCTATTAAAACAAGCGCAAAAAATGCAGGAGGATTTGAAAAAAGCCCAAGAAAAGGCAGAGCAACTGACGGTGGAAGCTCAAGCTGGTGGGGGAATGGTACGGGTAGTTGTTAATGGTAAAAACAGAGTTCTTTCATTAAGCATAGAGAAAGAAGTTGTAAACCCTGACGACATTGAAATGCTGCAAGATCTTGTCATAGCTGCTATAAACGAGGGAATGGCTAAGGTTCAAGAAGCGCAAAAATCAGAGATCAATAAAATTACAGGTGGTATTAGTATACCGGGCTTATGATATAATTTGTTTAACATTGAACTAGGATTTTACAGGTTCAAGAATTTAAATGGAACAATACCCACCTTCTTTACAACAGCTCATTAGAGAATTCTCGAAATTGCCATCAATCGGGGAAAAATCTGCAACACGGCTAGCCTATTTTTTGATTAGCAATGGCCGTCAATGCGCGGGGCCTCTATCGGATGCAATACGAGGTGCTGTCAATCAGATTCAACTTTGTGAGCGGTGTTTTTTCCTTAGTGAAAGCAAAATCTGTGCGATTTGCAGCAATACATCAAGGGATAGATCGATGGTTTGCGTGGTCGAGAAACCAATGGATGTCGTGGCGATTGAACGTGTAGGTGAGTATAGAGGTTTTTATCATGTTCTCCATGGTGTATGGTCACCTTTGCGGGGGCAAGGACCTGAGAATATAAAGCTTGCTGAATTGGTGGAGAAAGTGAAAAGAGGAGAGATAAAGGAGGCTATTATTGCAACCAGTTCTACAGTTGAAGGAGATGCCACCGCGCTTTATATTGCCCGATTATTAAAGGAGTTAGGGGTGATTGTGACCCGGCTAGCACAAGGTATGCCTAAAGGCGGAGAGCTCGAATATGCCGATGATGTAACATTGTCCCGAGCTCTTTCAGGTCGAAGTGCTGTTCAGTTCTAGATTGGTAAATTCTCAAATAATTTGCTGCTATCTTGACTTAAATCCATAAAAAATCTACGTTAATTGCTCATATTCCCCGGTAGCTCAGTCGGTAGAGCGGGTGGCTGTTAACCACCATGTCGCTGGTTCGAGTCCGGCCCGGGGAGCCAAAAGAAAGAGCTGAAGGCTCTTTTTTTTTGTTTAAGGGCCGGACTCGAACCCAAAAA
>JAAZON010000424.1 GCA_012797725.1 SAR324 cluster bacterium
AAAATTATTGTAATTGTGACATTTGAGGTATCTTGTGGAAATTGTCGGTACAGAACTAGCAGTAGAAAGGGTCTTGGCAGTTATTGTGGAATTGAACCGTAAGCTTGAAACAAAGCTGGCCTAATTTGCTGAAGAGTACTTAGAATTCCAAATGGGTTTTAGAATGCATTCTTGCAAAGGTTTATCGAAGGGATTAATTGCGCTTTTAATATTCCTTCAAATTTCTGCCTGTTCAGTTCTTCAAAAAGAGGAAGATCCTCAAATGAAGCTTGCGAAGGATGTCATTCAAAAACCTCTTCCGCCAGAAAAGACAGGGGAGTTGCTGGAAAAGGTAGGTTCAAATTGGTTATTTGGACAGGGTATTGGCGAAACAGCTCTTATGGTTGGGGGAATTTTCGTTTTTCCACCTTATGCGATATATGTACTGGGAAATGGAGCTCTACAAGTGGCGGGTTATAAGCCGCTTCATATTACTGATGCTCTGCCGGAAGATGCTCGTAATGGTTGGAATTATGTTTATGATTCCGTGACGGCTGTGCCTGGGTCTATGGCTGCATCAGTCAGTGGCCAGGAGTATCGGCAGAAAGATGTAATTGCACAGGACTATGTTCGGCTCTTGGAAAGTGCATACTCAGGTGAAGGTGAAGGTGAGTCGGGGGGCTCTATTCAGTTTGAGCAGTCTTCTTAAAGGACGTTACAATTTAAATTGAATCAAGGCATACATCATGGCAACAATTGGAGTTGCAATAAAACCTGGTGTCGAGGCTGCAAAAAAGATCTTTCAGCAGCTGTTAAAGTGGGCCCGAACAAACAATCATAAGATCTGTATTGAAGAACAAGCGTCAAGGATAGCTTCTAATGAAGATTCGGTTTCTGTACTTGGCGTTAAAGAGTTAGTTCAGCAGTCAGATTGGGTAATTTCAATGGGGGGGGATGGAACTCTAATTTGGCTTGCTCGTCATGCTCGTGATGATGGGCCCCTTTTCTTGGGGGTAAACTTTGGGAGGTTGGGCTTTTTGAACGAGATTCAATCGACTGAACTCATCAGCACGCTCGATAAGTTGGAAAAAGGTAAGATTGAGATTGAAGAAAGAAGTGCCCTTTTGGTTAGAGTCGAAGGAGAAGGGAGGCGATGTTTTGAGTCGGTGGTTGTTAATGATGTAGTTGTACAAAAGGGCGCTCAAGGGCGGCTTTTGGAAGTTGACCTAGCGATTGATCGAGAAGGTGTAACCAGATTTCATGCAGATGGTTTGATTGTATCAACCCCTACAGGATCGACGGCATATTCATTGTCGGCAGGAGGTTCTATAGTTCATCCATCACTTCCAGTTATGTTAATTACTCCCATTTGTGCTCATTCATTAAGCCATCGACCCTTGGTTATAAGTCTGGAGTCTGAGGTGACAGTGAGCCTTCCTAGTTATGATGAAGAGGTGTTTTTAAGGTTTGATGGACAGGAAAGCTATCCTTTCGAAGCAGGAAACCTGGTTCGGGTATCTAAAGCCTCTCAGAAAATACGCTTTATAAAAACATCATCTTTGAGTTTTTATCGAATTCTTCAGAGTAAGTTAAAATGGGGGTTAACGAATGCTTCGTGAACTCTATATCAAGAATTTTGCTATAATTGAAGAGCAGTGTATTTCATTCGCACCAGGTCTCAACGTTATTAGCGGAGAAACAGGCTCTGGTAAGTCGATAATATTGGGAGCACTGGACCTGGCTTTGGGAGGAAAGGCTAAGTCTAGCCTCATACGTTCAGGTGAAGAGAGCCTTGAGGTGTCAGCGGTGCTTGATTTAAGTGGTATGCCTGAAGCTCTATTAAAAGAACTCCCCGAAATTGCTCAAACTGATGAGTTGGCGGTTGCTAGAACTCTTAATTTAAATGGTAAAGGAAAGATTTATATCAATGGGAAATTGGCGTCACTTGCGATGTTGAGTGAAATAATGGGTAAGCTGGTAAATATATGTGGTCAAAACCAACATGTTCGACTTCTTGATCCAAAATATCACTTGGAATTAGTTGATGGATTTGCTGCAAACGAAAAGCTGTTGTTTCGTTATCAGGATCTCTACAGAGCTTTTAGGAAGCTTGAGAAGTTGTTGAGTAATTTTGAGGAGCAAAAGCAAAAGAAAGAGCAACGCCGAGAGCTTTTGGAGGTGATAGTTAGTGATCTTTCTACGTTAGATTTGTTCCCGGGCGTTCGTGAACAACTTGACACGGACGTGAAGCGCTTAGCGAACGCGGAAAAATTGCTTATGGCAGCTCAATCTATAACCCAACTATTCGAGGAAGATTCGGGTATTTTTTCAACTTTGAGAAAGATAGGATTTCAGCTTTCTGAACTCAGAAAACTTGATGAAAATAGCGCAACTTTTCAAGAGTTGTTTGAGGCTGGCAAGATGAATCTTGAAGAGTTTGAGCGAGAGCTTAAGCGATATGTGGCGGGGATAGAACTCAATGAAGAATTGCTCACACAAAAACGGGAGATGCTTGCGCAAATTGCATCTTTGGAGCGTAAATACAGAACCAACGATGCTGGATTAGTAGATCTTCTTGAGAGATCAAAAGATGAATTAGAGGATCTCTCTGGTGTCTCCAATGAAACAGAACTTTTGGTAGAACGGGATAGAATTTACAATGAACTTAGCACTGTCGCAGGAGAACTCTCGGCATTGAGGAAATCTGCCGGGGAGAGGATTGCCAAACAAGTAACAAAGGAACTTGGCGAGCTTAACATGAAAGGGGCATCTCTTGAAGTGTTTTTAATGCCAGAGCCCTTGGGTATTAATGGCCTTGATAGGATTGAATTCAGAATTTCCACAAATAAGGGAGAACCAAAAAAAGCGCTTCGTGAGATTGCATCTGGAGGCGAGTTATCAAGAATACTGCTCGTTCTAAAGAAAATTCTTCGCGATCGTTCAGGGGTTAATGTTTTAGTCTTTGATGAAGTCGATAGTGGAGTGTCAGGGAGCGTTGCCCGCGCGGTTGGAGAGAAGCTACAAATGCTTGCTGAGTATTCTCAAGTGATTTGCATTACTCATTTAGCGCAGATTGCTTCTTTGGCGGATCATCACTTGTTGGTTCAGAAGGAAATCGGAAAGAGGGCGAAGAGTATGATTCGTGAGCTTAATAGTCAAGAAAGGGTTGAAGAAATTGCTCGAATGTTGGCAGGGCACACAATAACAAATGCGTCAAGGGATTCTGCAAGAGAGCTCCTAGCAGGAAGAGGTCAATCTTCGGGAAAATAACAAAACAAAAGAGTGGTTGGCATG
>JAAZON010000425.1 GCA_012797725.1 SAR324 cluster bacterium
AGAAACTCAATATTTCCGACTGTATCGTCTGAAGTCTCTGGGTACCAATAAGCCCGAGCGTCGATTTGTAAATGATCTGTGAAAAGTGGAATCCCAAGTTTAGCGCCAGTGCCCCATGCGCCTTTGCTATCTTTGGCATCCCAATAACTGGCATAGGCAGCAAGATCGAGAGAAAAAGCAGGACTTACATAAAATAAAATTAGCAAGAAGATAGGTATGATTTTTTTCATGTCTAGTAGATAGCATGAATATCCAGTTCCCTTAAAGATCCTTTCCTTCTTCTATTTCAAAGCTCGCAGATTATTCCATCATTAGTGAGGTTCTTGCATGGATAGCGCCAACCCGTGCCTCTTGGCTCTATCAACGCATCTGCTGCATCAGGCCCCCAAGTGCCGGCAGGGTATCCATATACTTTAAGCGCTGGATTGTTTTCCCATGTCTGAAGGATTGGAGTAATGAAACTCCATGTTGCCTCAGATGCATCACTCCTTAAATACAAAGTCGAATCCCCTTGCATGCAATTTAGCAAAAGCCTTTCGTAGGCGCTTGGCAGTCTTATGTCGGATATATCACTATATCGGAAATCCATGTCTACTCTCTTGACCTTGAACCCTTCCCCAGGGACTTTCATACCAAACTTTAAGAGGATTCCCTCATCTGGTTGAATCCGGATAATCAACTGATTGTCTCCATCCGAATCGTTTTCCATTTCAAAAATCCGATGTGGGCTCGTATGAAAGTGAATCACCGCCTCAGTAACTCTGGTGGGAAGGCGCTTGCCCGTCCTGATATAAAATGGCACGCCAGCCCATCTCCAATTGTCCAGGAAGAACTTCATGCCAATGTAAGTTTCTGTTCTCGACTCTGGACTTACGTTTAGCTCCTCTCGATATCCCGGAACTAACTCTCCCTTAATATGCGATGCTGTATATTGCCCCCGAATGACGCTGTGTCCTATGTCCTCTTGTGTTAAGGGCCGCAGAGCTTGGAATACCTTCAAAGTTTCATTTCGAACACTAACGGAATCCGACAGAACGGGAGGTTCCATTGCAATCATTGCTACAAGTTGAAGCAGATGATTTTGTACCATGTCTCTTAGGGCCCCGGCTCCTTCATAATAGCCACCTCTACTGCCAATCCCACTATTCTCAGCAGATGTTATTTCAATATGATGGATATAATTACGGTTCCAGAGTGGTTCAAATATACCGTTTGCAAAACGAGTTACTAGGATGTTTTGAACAGTCTCTTTACCCAAATAATGATCAATACGGTAAATTTGTTCTTCCTTGAAAAATTTATGAAGTTCTCTATTCAGAATTTTCGCGCTTTGTAAGTCAGTACCAAAAGGTTTTTCAACTATTATTCTAACAAAGTTGTTAGCACTTTTTCCCACATTGAGACCCTGAGATGCTAGACTCTCGGTTACAGGAAGATACATCTGCGGCGGAACAGCCAGATAGAAAATATGGTTTCCAGGGACAGAGCGCTCAGTCTCAATATTGGCAAGGCGTTCCCTAAGAAGAACGTAGTCTTCCTTCATGTCAGTGTTAAGGGCGAGGTAATGCAACGACTTTGCAAATTCAAGAACTTGTTGGTCTTGCTGACCGTTCTTTTCTTCTCTCGAATCCGAGACAGCTCTTGATATCTTCTCCCGAAAAGCATCATCGTTTAGCGAGGTTCTTCCGACTCCCAGAATGGCAAAATTTGTTGGAAGGAGCTTTTCTGTGAAGAGATCAAATAAGGCCGGCATCAGTTTCTTTGCGGTCAAGTCTCCTGATGCGCCAAGAATAACCAGAGTTAAGTTTTCAGGTTTCTCTTTCATGGTAGTGAGTATAGCAGGCCTTTATAAAAAAATGCCAAACTCTTGAAAAAATAGTATAAATTAGGCTGAAATGCTTCACATAAAGGTTTGAAGCTGATAGCTTCTCAATAGAAAATTCGTAGACCAAATTTGCCTTTTAATCGGATTATATAGGTTTATATGTTCAAAAGATTTCTTCCAGAAACGACAGATTTTTTCAGTTTTTTTGAAGATCATAGTACCGTACTAACGCAGATGTGTAATGAACTTTTGGCTATGTGCGAGCCAGGAGCTGATTTGGCAGTGGTTGTGGGATCGATAAAAACATTGGAGCGAAAAGCAGACGATATCACTCGTCGATGCTTAAGAGCTTTACAGAAAACTTTCATTACCCCTTTTGATCGTACACAAATAAAAGGTTTGATCGGCAATCTTGATGACATTGCCGATTCGATTGACGAAGCCGCCTCACGTATTTTGGTTTTTGAGATCAAAGAGCTCCGCCCAGAGGTGAAAACTTTTGCGGAAATTCTCCTGAAGGCAACTAATTACCTTAAGGAAGCGTTAGATCTGCTTCGTAATCTAAAGAATGAACCTGCAATAAATCAAAAGTGTATAGCTGTGATAAAGTTAGAAAACGAGGGGGATGAGATTTTAAGACAAGCCCTAACCTCTCTTTTTAAAAACGGCTCAGACAATCCTGTACTTATAATTAAATGGAAAGAGATATTTGAGCATCTTGAAGAAGGAACGGATATGGCAGAAGATGCGGCAAATCAAATCAATGGAATTGTCATAGAGGCGTCATAAATCCCATGAGTATGCTCTGGATAGTTGTAATTATTACCATATTAGTGGCGCTTGTTTTTGATGTGATCAATGGATTTCA
>JAAZON010000039.1 GCA_012797725.1 SAR324 cluster bacterium
ACGAAAAACTCAACACGAGCCCCAGGGAATTTTTCATTATGCTTTTTCTTTAGATTGCAATAACGTGTTTCCTGTCTTTCAATTTCATCTAGATTGTCCCCATACATATTTGCAAAGACAGAACGTCGAGCAGCTTTGACTGATGGGTGAAAAAGGTCGACATATTGTGGGAAGTACCGTCTTATTTGCTCGCCCTCGATACTAAAATTTTCACCTTGAATTCTTGCATTGTCTCTATGGCTTTGTGGCATTTCTCGATACTCCAGTTAAGCGTTAAACTTCTTTTGAGTTTATTCCGAGGCTCTACTTTAACTCTGACAAAGGAGCAAACGTTGTTTTTATTTTTCCCTGAAAAACAATCGTTAATATAACATTATTTAATTACTAATACAGCCTGGAGAGCATAGAAGAACTTAATCTACTGACTTTCTTAATTATTTATTTAGAAAAACTTCCTATCATTAAACTCAAAACCCTCTTTCCCTCACCTGATGATAGAAAGGTCATTGAGTATAAATACGGTTTTTTTTGAGAATCTACTGGCCATTTGGAAGACCCAGAATGGAAAAGTTATGTTAGCAAGTCCTATTTATAGACACTACCTTACACCAATAGGTACTTAAGGTTTTGGATGTCTAGAAAATAGGCTTTTAGTATGACGGTGGAATTCAATTAGCTCCCGGCTTTTAAGCACCAAGGCCAGGAGAGGGTAAAAAATAAACATGATTAAAATTGAAAGTGAGAGAAACAAGAAAGGCGAGCTTATAAACCTTGAAATTCCAAGGACTATGAAACAAACAATTGCTGAACTGAACAAAGACTTAAAGGTCGAAGTGAGAAATGATCTCCAAGCCAAACTTTCAACCCGTCTATGAACAATAAATCCAAGTACGCCCGCAGAAACAAAAAAGCTAAGGGTTGATGATAACGCAAGTCCAGCATGCTTTAGATCAAATAAAGGCAGATATTGACCAACGAGATTTTGCAGGGTCATTACAATTTTCTGGAAGCTGGAGGGTGCCTCTAAGCTTGGAGTTCCCATTAATATGAGCGAGAAAAAGAACTGACTCAGCAAGGTCAACAAACCAATCAAAGTTGGAGTTTTTGTGTCCTTTTGAGCATTGCACGCCCGAACTAGCATTGAGTGACAGCTTACAGCCCAGAGTCCAATGGCAAAGTATTGAACGGCCTGAGCCACTCTTTTTGTGGCAACAGTGTTGAAGTTCCCTCTTTCAAAAAGTATCTGAACGAGAGGTTCTGCAAGGATCACCATACAAGCAGATATGGGAATGATGACAAAGCTTGTGAATCTAAGAGCGCTAATTAAGCTCTCACGAAAGCCCTCTTCATTACCCTGAGCTTTAGCATTGGATAGCGTTGGAAGCAGAACCGATGATAATGCGATTGAGAAAACCCCAATAGGAAGCTGAACAAGCCTGTCGGCATAAGAAAGCCATGAAACACTTCCAGTCTCCAATATTGACGCAAGCTGAGTGCTTAAGAAAATAGAGACTTGATAAATCGCAGCTCCCAAAATTGCCGGTAACATCAAGTGGAGTACTTGCTTTGAAGCGGAAGAAAAAACTTTAACGGAAGGAAACAAGGAAAACCCTGAGCGCTGTAATGCTGGCATTTGAGCAAGAACTTGAAGAATTCCACCTGCGAGCGCTGAAATTGCAAGCACAACGGTCGCGGCTCTTGACTCAAAATATGCCGCAATGATCGCGCCTAAGATGAGGACAAAATTCATGACAACTTGCGCAAAAGCTGAGGTCC
>JAAZON010000426.1 GCA_012797725.1 SAR324 cluster bacterium
CAGATCTTGTTCCAGTAGTGCCGGCAGCTCATTATGCATGCGGTGGAGTTTGGGTAGATTCTTGGGGGCGGACTACAATAAACAGGTTGTATGCTATTGGCGAAGTGGCTTGTACAGGTCTTCATGGTGCGAATCGTCTTGCCAGCACTTCATTATTGGAGGGCTTAGTATGGGGAAATAGGGCCGCCACCCTTATTTCTCAGACCATGAAAGAACTTCCGAAACCGGATCCGACAGACATACCTTCTTGGCATGAACCGGAACACGAGACCTCAGATTCAGCTCTTATTAGGCAGGATATGATATCGATTAAGCATATTATGTGGAATTATGTGGGTCTTGTTCGCACTGAGACACGACTGGAAAGAGCACTTCGAGAATTGCGACGTCTTGAAACTGAGATTGAGCAGTTTTATCGAGTGACAAAAATTTCAGATCAATTGATAGGTTTACGCAACGCGGTACGAGCAGCAGTTATTGTTGCCTCGGCTGCCTGGGAAAATAAAAATAGCATTGGGTGTCATTACCGTGAGTAATCTATGACTGCAATGACGTAGGTGCTTTCAAAGCTTGTAGAAAAAATAATTTCATAAAAACATAAAATAATTAAGTTGTTTCAAGGCTCAGTATTATCTTTTGGGTATAAAAACAAAAAAAATCTGCCTTAAAGATTTCTCTTATCCTCGTTTTTGTTGGTCTTAATAACGATCGCTTTCATTGCAATCTATTTAAATCATGTTCGAGTTAGTCAAGAGAATTTAACAGTGTATGGAATTGATGGCATTCTGATGGTTTTAGTAATTTTGGTTGGAGCAGTTTTTCTGCTCCAGTTTTTTAAAGCTTTTCTTTATCGCCATTATTATCGAATCGCTGTGATCAATTGCGACCGTCTTGAAATTTCTAAAGGTATTATTCTAAGAAAAAAGGCTTCATTCCCACTTACAAAAATATCCGGACTTCACCTGCTTAAGGATTGGAGAGGGCTTGTCTTTTAATTGGCCGCTCTCGAGATCCTTAGCCTCGGCTTTCGTTCGCAGGAGTTTTGTCATATTGAAGGCCTGAGAGAGTCAACAGCTGAGTCATTACAGCAATGTGTAATTGGTTTAACAGCAAAAGTTGCGCCAGTAAAAAAGGGTTCAAAACGAGAAAGGGGCAAGGCTTTAGGGCTCCAAACGGAAAAAGCTGAGACATTTCAAATTGCTGCATCGAGATAACTACAGCAATGCCTCTAATATATCAGGTGTTAATCGTTCCAACCATGAGCTAGGGGGGGGGTATAAAGATAGGGGTCTGGAGCGTTGGTAGCTGCAATGCTAATGTTAAAAGTTCTTCTTGGAATAAAAAATAGGGTGAAATCAGCAAAGAAATCAGATATCCATAGATGGTGTTCCCAGTTAGTCAAGAAAAGCTTTGGCTTCCTAGAAGGCCGAATGGGTACAAAGGGTGAACTTCGAAAGGTTTCGTAAATTTTTGTTGGCTGGACTAATTATGAAAACAAGATACCAATTTGAATTTTTTTTTCTGGTAATGTTATTCCTGACCTCCTGTAGGAGTGAGCTTCCAACTCAGTATTTGGTATGCGAAGTTGACACAGGAAAGTGTGCTGTTACAGCAAGTTTTAAAGATGTTAAAAGTTGTGAATTCTTTAAACAACTTAGTGGAATTTATTGTGATCAGGATTCAGATCCAAACCTTATCGTTTGTGACAAGCGAAAGAAATCAACAAAATCAACCAGTCTCTGTAAGCCAAACGTGAGCGCCAAATCTTAAAGATATTGAAAATGCCACTCAGGACGCAACTTTTTCAAGAATTTCTCGATTATATCTTCAATACGCTGTTCAGAAAGTATTTTCACTAGCTATTATTAGGCCGGTTGGATCTTGCCTCTGCGCAGAAATAGAGTTGCCTTATTATTTGGCCCTACCCCCGGCTTGAGCGACGAA
>JAAZON010000427.1 GCA_012797725.1 SAR324 cluster bacterium
AAATTAGAACTCCTCTAAATGCCGTGCTGGGATTGGCTGACATAGTATTAGAAGGTTCTCTTGACCCCCAACAAAGAGACGCAATGGAATCGATCAAGATATCGGCTGAGGCCTTACTTGCCATCATTAATGATATTCTTGATTTTTCGAAAATTGAGGCAGGAAAATTGGAACTATCCAGTTCGCCTTTCAGTCTCAAAGACACACTGCTACAACTTGAAAAAATGTTCAGCTATAGGGTCGAACAAAAGCAGATGACTTTTGTTATAGAACTACATCCTGACGTTCCGGATCTCATAAAAGGGGATCCCCTACGGCTTCAACAGGTCTTGATAAATCTTGTTGGAAATGCACTTAAATTTACACCAGAGAAAGGTGGAATTTTATTATATGTCTCTCTGATATCCAAGAAAGATAATGACATTGTTATTGGATTTGATGTCTGTGATAGCGGTATAGGAATAGATCTGAAAGCACAGAAGACAATTTTCGATGCCTTTGTTCAGGCCCAAGCCTCCACTACTAGACAATTTGGAGGAACTGGCCTGGGACTAGCTATCTCTCAGAGACTAGTTGAAGCAATGGGAGGAGAATTGCATGTAAGAAGTATCCCAAAGAGGGGAAGCAGTTTCAGATTTTCGGCGGTATTCGGAAGTTGTGGCAAGGAAGATATTGAGCTTCTAAATCAAAAACAGAGAAAGGAAAGGCAACCTGAAGAGGCCAAAGAAACATCAAATCCAAAACCGACTCAGGTTCTCCTGGTAGAAGACAATGAAATGAATCAAAAGCTCGTTCTATACATACTAAAGAAGGCTGGCTTTGATGCCACACTCGCAAAAAATGGCGAAGAGGCTATTAAACTGTATGAGAAGCAAACTTTCGATGTCATATTAATGGATGTGCAGATGCCTGTGCTTGATGGCTATGCTGCCACAAAGACCATTAGGGCCATTGAAGAAGGAAGCAATTCCCATGTTCCAATAATTGCGATGACAGCTCATGCACTAGATTTTCACAGGGAAAAATGTCTTAAGGCTGGAATGGATGACTATATTAGTAAGCCCATTAATCGGCAGCTTCTAATTGAAAAAATAACAAAGGCCTCACAGATTCACAATTAATGCACCGTTAAGGTTCTTGGAATTGCAACGCTTTCGGAGCTTCTTAACAGTGCGCCTGCTTTCAATTCCAACATGAAAATTACGGGAGCCTTCGTTATTCTTCGGAAATTAAAATTTAGCGCCGCTTTGTTTTAACAAAATGTTGATATGATCAGTTCCTTTATTCTCCTACACTCTATAATTCTGGATGCGATTATAGAGAATGTTAAAGACAGCTATAAATTAAGATGTCATATCATTTGACTCAATGTAAATTGATGTGGCAAGAAGCTCTCCACTTCCCAATCTAAGACCCTTCACTCTGGCCAAAGCATTGGCCCGAAGCTCGCCAACTACGAAAGTGTCTGGATTGATCGAAAAGCGAGTCTTATCTATGCAAAATCCTCCATTCAGGGCTCCACTTATCTTTCCTTCGATGTTAAAGAGTTTAGCCGGACGAACTCTGGGGCGTCTGCCCCTCGCTGAGGAATCTATTCCACGCAAAAAGTCGTCAAGACTGGAGTAAAGCCTTTCGATGTAGCGGTTTTTAAATAAATCGTGAATGGGAATTTCCATTTGGAGAAATGCAGGTAATGGAATCTCTTTCTTCAGAATCTCTGAAATCTTATTTTGTTCAATCATGTCCAACTCCAGGGGGCGAGAGGATGGGGGTCCTCTCTTTTGCAGCAAAAGCATTGTTCCATAAAGCATCTAATGTGCCAGGTCTTAAAAAGAAGCTTCAGCCTTTACAGCACACGATATTATTGATGAAAAAAACTCTTGCGATCCATTAGACACCGAAACGGCAATATGTGATGAGAAACCCCTTCCCTACTCTATGCAAAAAATTTCATGATTTTTGAAGCGCTCATCCACATTCCGAGTGCTCCCAGCAAGCTGGACCGAGATTTCGTAATACCCTTCGGGGAAATCCCACAAACTCACCTGAACCCTTGGCTTCTTCCTTCAGCTTGCGAAAAACTAGAATATTGTCGTAGTGTTAAGAAATCATGAAAGTTCGTTTCCTTATAAAGATATTGGTAAGTCTTATAATGTTAGGCCTTGTCTTGAGGCTTATTAATTTTAATTCACTAAAGATACAGCTCTTAAGTATTCCACTGCCCATAATGATTGTCATAATACTCTGGTACGCGATTGGACAATGCCTTAGTGCCTTTAAATGGAGTCTAATTGCACGCTTTGGTGGCATTCCCGTTAACTACGCGACCGCTCTCAAAGCTTATTTCATTGGAACCTTCGTCAATTGCTATGGTCTTGGAGTTCTGGGAGGAGATCTCGCACGTGGATTATTGATAGCTGAAGGTCACTCCATGAAAGCAGAAGCCGTCACTTCCGTTCTTGCAGATAGGCTTCACGGACTTACAATCCTTGCTCTGATAGGAAGTTTCGGTGCTATCATTTCTCTTATCTTTGCTGACTATAGCCAGAGGGCCTTCTTGATCTATATTCTTGTGGGTGCTGGAAGCCTCATGGCTGTTGGCTGGTTCGTTGGGCCTGCCGCGCTTTTAAAGATCATCCCTCATAAAAATAAATGGAGGACAAAGATCGAGAGCGTACTCTCTGTCTTTCCAAAACAGCCCAGTAAACTTGCATTAATTAGTGCTGTCTCGGTCATTTTTCACCTTACACAGATTTCTCTTCATTGGTATATTGGGCTTCAGCTTGGAGCGCACATAACCCTTGAATATCTATTTGTTGCAATTCCAGTTGTAAATATTATCGCAACATTGCCCATTAGTTGGAACGGTCTCGGCGTGCGTGAGAATTCTTATGCTTTTTTCCTCGTCCCTGCCGTCTTGGATTATTCCCAAGCAGTGGCCTTGGGGGCGGTCTGGCTTCTTTCTGTACTCTCAACAAGCGCGGTGGGAGGCATCATTGCCTTTATTACTGGAGATTTTGAAACTGTCCTCCGAAAGAATTCAACTTCCCATTCTAATGGAATAGACTAGCATCTAAGTGGTTGAAGCGCTCTCAAGGCTTCCTTTTTCAGGATATTCACAAGAAATGGACATAATGATTGTAGAAGACGATGCCATTATTTCCTCTCACATAGCAAAACTCCTAGAGAGCTTTGGACATAGAATTATCAGCACTTGTTCCTCTGGCGAGGAAGCAGTGAAATCTGCCAATGAAGCAACTCCAGACCTTGCACTCATGGATCTTAGACTACGTGGGGAAATGGATGGTGTTGAAACCGGGAAAGAGCTAAATCAAAAATTTGGAATTCCAATTATTTTCCTGAGCGCTTTTCCACTTCCAGCTTCGGCACAATTTGCGGAAAGCTCCAGTTTCGCATACCTCAGTAAACCTGTCGATGAGGACAAATTAAGGAAATCCATCCAAAGGTTCAACATCCAATCTAAAGCCGCGAACTCTAGTAACACGTAGGCTATTAGAGCGTATTCTCCATATTCTTCCTGAGTTCCGCGTTGGGACACTCAAATAGGTGTTGGGAGATAGTTGGAGGACGAAATACGACAGGCGACCGCGCGCTTTACCTACTACGTAAAGACGTAGACGTTTAACGTAAGACGTCCACGCCCCTACCGTGTTTCGTCCGACGTCAACGTAGACGAAGTCTTTTCCCTGCAAGCTTTGAGAGCATCTGCACGATGCGGTGTATGAAAGTCCAATCGTGGAATTAAGGAGTCAAAACCAGGGTTGGGACTCTAAGACCACACGCCCTTGTATGTATCACTGTCATCTAGTACCATGCCTGCTCCCTTCACTACAGCAGAAAGGGGGTCATCTGAAATACTTACTTCTATTCTAAGTTCTTGAGAAAAATATTTATCGATTCCTTTTAATAAAGCCCCGCCACCGGCTAGTACGATCCCGTTTGAGATAATATCACCTGAAAGTTCCGGTGGTGTATTTTCAAGCGCCTGTTTAATTGCACTGAGTATCAAAGATACTACTTCATCAATAGCCTCCCTAACCTCAATCCCTCGAACCATAACTCCAGCTGGTGCACCACTGATAAGGCTGCGACCTCTAACTTCTATCTCCTGCCTGTCAAAGTCACTATGAGCACATCCAATAGTTTTTTTTATTAATTCTGCTGTAGATTCTCCAATTAACATATGATGGCGACGTCTTAGGAAGTTAATAATAGCCTCGTCCATCGCATCGCCACCCTCTCTTACAGAGACCGAATATACAATGTCCTTTAAGCTAACGACTGCAACATCAGTTGTTCCACCTCCGATATCAACAATCATATTTGCAGTAGCCTCAGTAACCGGGAGGCCAGACCCAATCGCAGCTGCCATTGCCTCATCGATTAGCTTGACTTCACGTGCATATCCTTCAACAGCCTCCCTAATTGCTCTTTTTTCAACTTCGGTAATATGACTTGGAACTCCTACAATAAGCCTGGGCTTA
>JAAZON010000428.1 GCA_012797725.1 SAR324 cluster bacterium
CAAGTAAATACTTGTAGCAAATCTAAAAGTGCACTTTTGTCCAAAGAAGATTATTTGATATTTGAAACTACTTTTTTCTCTCACTGAGTTCTTAAGTGGCCTCAAAATTAATCTTTCCCCATCAAAGCGTGGGAGGCCTTTCTTTGTGTCAGAAAGCTTGCCCTTAATTGCAATTCGTGAGTACAGAGGACAATCAATGTCGGCTTTACATACCTGCGAGAGGAGCAATAGATCGTTACTTACATGAACCAATGATCTTATAGGCATACTTGCATTGGATGCTGCATTAACACAGACAAAGGGCTCGTCTAGTCTTGGTTTTGCTTGAACTTCGCCTCCATTAAGATAAGAGAGGGCAAAAAAAAGTAGAGTCAAAATTGAATTTTGTACTTTTCTTAGCATTTTGACCGTTCAAATAATGAATTGTTAAATTCAAAGATAACTCTCACACAATTAAGAAAGTGCTTCTGAGAAATCTTTCTCTATTCAAAATATGTAAAAACGCTCCAGTGCTTTCTAGTATTTTTTCCTAACGGCTCCGCTTTACGGGGTCATTTCAAAACCAACACTTCACGTTGCCTATGGATAACTCTGCTCGTTGAGATTGCAGTGCTTTAAAAATGTCGCACTTCAATATTGAACTCAGAAACGGGGATTTTTGTAGCTTGTCTAAGATCCTGCTTTTATTGAATAGAAAATACAATGAAGAGACCATTTTTTTCTTTTTTGGAGGAATTTAGCAATTTTATTGGGAAATTTGCGAATACATTTTTATGTCTAGACGATTTCTTCATCTATCTTTATTCATGGCCTTGATACTACTTTTTCAACTATATTTGACTTCAAGTCATAAGAGTAAAACCCAAGATTTCTTGAAAAATGTTTCTCAATCGAATGCAGAGGCGAAACTTGCGAATCAGGAAAAGCTTAAGCTTAGTGAAGTTACTATTGCCGATCTTCAGCTTATTCCCGGAATTGCTGATGATTTATCCAGTCAAATAATAGAAAAGCGAAGGGATGTCTTAGAAAGTGCAAAAATTCTTCCCTGTCGCGATAGGCACAGAGCCTTAGAACAGCTTCATGGAATTGCTAAGAAAAAAGCAGCCAAATTTGGCCTTGATTTGGAGCTAGATTAATTCAATTTCTTATCTGGATCGAAACCTGGAAGACACACCCGAATCAAAGGATCGTTTCCCGAAGTTGGATCATCTCGCAACTTAATAGTCATTCGGGTTGCGCTACTAAGAGTCCTACTAGTTCCCGAATCCCCAAAGCAGCAGATGTACTTTCCTCCTGAACGAATGGTCTTTTGACATTTAAAGGCGCTGCAGCGAGCTAACCCCAAATCAGCTTCTTCTTTAGTGCAGCCGTTAAATCCAACTGCAGGAACTCTATCATTGTTCTGACTGTCTCGAAGAACAACGCTAAAAGAATTTCCATATGCTCCACTAAGTATTGCGGCAGCATTTCCCCCGCAAACTGCTAAGGAGGGTCGATATTTAATAGTTTTTGGGACATGTTTTGGACATATGCAAGGCTTAAAAATACTTCCCTTGAACTCCTTACATCGTGCTGGAGGAAACTTTAGAGCAAAGGCATCTGAGGTCTGGGAGATAAACAAAATTAGCAAAAATGGCAAAAGTCTATAGATTCTCACGTCAATATCCCTTATCAAAAAGATGAACTTAAAAGATCTTGCATTGAATAGAGCCCTGCCTTTTTATCTTTCAACCATTTGGCAGCTCTCAGAGCTCCAATGGCAAAAACGGCGCGATTAGTGGCACGATGAGTGAGCTCAACTCTTTCATGATTTCCAAGGAAGTGAACGGTATGCTCACCAACTACATCCCCCCCTCTTAAGCCCAGCACAGTGATCTCTCCCTCTTTACGAACAGCCTCTTTACCTTCTCTTGAACACCTTAAAACATCACTCAAGTTAACACCTCGGCCTTTTGCTACTGCATCCGCCAGGCTAATAGCGGTTCCACTCGGGGAATCCTTTTTCATTCGATGATGAGTTTCTACGATCTCAATATCGAAGCTTGGGCCAAGAGCAGAAGCGGCTTTACCAACCAACCAAAACAACAGATTAACACCCACACTAAAGTTACTGGCTCTTAGAATGGGCACTTTTTCTGAGGCCTTTAAGATCGCGTCCTGAACCGTAGGGGACAAGCCAGTTGTGCCGCTTACCACAGGAACTCCTTTTTCTATTGCGCAGCGAAGCGCTAGCTCAGTACCTGCCTGTGATGAGAAGTCAATTATGATATTACAGCTGTCGCATGAATCCTCCCATGAGCTCGTTAAGGCATGCTCTATGCCAGGTATACATTTTCCACAAAGCGGATCGTCTGGTGCAACAATACCAGCGACAACCTTTTCCGATGTTGAGCAGGCCTTGATAATTTCAGCACCCATTCGGCCGCTCGCACCTACTAAACAAACTGAAAGAGAAGCTTCCTTCATCATGAAATATCCTCTGAAATCTCTGGTTTCTCATCTATAAATTCATCATGCAAAGCCCGAACTGCCACCTCGCAGTACTTTCTTGGAATAACGACTGATATTTTTATTTCAGAAGTGGAAATCATATGAATATTAATTTCTTCTTGCGCTAAAATTTTAAACATCCTCGAAGCAATACCAGCATGATAGCGCATTCCAATTCCAACGACTGAGATCTTGGCAATGTCGGGTTCCACTCTGACATCATCTGCACAAAGCTCATCGACACAATATTGAACGATCTCAGTAGCCTTTGTTCCATACTCATCTGTTACAGTGAAACTTAAATCAACTTTCCCTTCTTGCCCGCCCGCTTGGGTAATCATATCAATGAAAATGCCTTCGTCAGCAAGCTTTTTAAATATCTGGTTCAAAGATTCAATGCCATTACCAAGACCATTAACTGTAATCTTGGTCTCATCGGTTCTATACGTAATTCCTGCTACTACTGGCTTTTCCATTAACTCTTCCTCCTTAACAATCCATGTTCCGACAATAGGGTTAAAAGTTGATAGAACAACAAGCGGAACTTTGTAACACATCGCAAAGAATACGGCTCTGTGATGAATGACTTTTGCACCAAGACTTGCTAGCTCTAACATTTCCTCGTGGCTAATCTGATTTAATCTTTTAGCATGAGCACAAATCCGAGGGTCAGCAGAATAAACTCCCTCAACATCAGTATAGATATAACAAGCTTTTGCTTTGACTGTTGCAGCCACAGCAACTGCTGTGATGTCAGAACCTCCTCGTCCAAGTGTTGTTATGTTGCCGTCATCTGTAACTCCTTGAAACCCAGCCACGACAGGAACAATCCCTTGGGCAAGCAAGGCTTTGATTCTTTTCGCATCAATTGCTTGAATTGTAGCGTTTGTATGATGCTCGTCTGTTTTAATTTTTATCTGTTGTGCAGTAAGACTCTGTGCTGGAATCCCATTGTCAATTAAGGCAATCGCCAAGAGTGCAATAGAGACCTGCTCCCCAGTTGCAAGAAGGACATCAAGCTCCCTTGGAACTGAAGAATTGCCTATATCCTTCGCCATTTTAATGAGCTTATTCGTCTCACCTGCCATCGCGGAGACGACGACAATAACACCGGTCCTTGGATTGTTTTTCTTGAACTCAGAAACTATCTTCGCAACATTTTTGATGCGATCAAAATCACCTACTGAGGTTCCTCCAAATTTCTTGACTACGACATCCACATTACGCACCAACTGTTAAATAAGATCCATTTCGTCGAACCCCTAATCTCTTGTCACAAATATTTCAAGATTACGACCCTCAGTTTGAGAATCCAATTTTCCGAAGCTAATTGCAATACACATATCCAAGCTCTCTGAAAAATCTGGGAATCTATCGCACCACTCTATAAGCCTCAATAGCGTAGGAGCAGGAGGCTCCAGTAACTCATCGGGCAAAGACTTCACACGGTAGAGATCCCAATGTTCAATCATGCCTCCCTCATTGAGGGCATATTCATGCTGCAGAGTAAAGGATGGAGAAGAAACCGGGTCCTTTGAACCTAAATATTTTACAAGATAGCGCACAAATGTGGTCTTACCAGCTCCCAGAGGTCCGATCAGGCCAATACTGTGTCCTTGCAGTGGAAATTTCGCGAGCTTTTCCACAAAGGCCTTTAATTCTTCCTCGGATTCAAGATTAAAAGAAATTAATTTCAACACAGTTTCGATCAAAAATAACAGTGGGAAGATATGAAATAAAGTCCGAGGCAACGATTGGCCCACCAGACCGTGCATGAGCACTATCTCCAGCTCTTGAATGCACATGAACTCCTAGAACAGCCGCATCAAAGGGATCCAGACCTTGTCCAATCAATGACGCTATAACACCGCTAAGAACATCACCGCTTCCAGCAGTTGCCATATAAGGATTACCTGAAAGATTTACCAAACCACCCCTAACTCCATAGATGATGGTTGAAGCACCTTTTAACACTATTGCCGCAGCACCACTCATTTTATGAAGCTCCGAAGCTGCCCTATATCGATCCTCTTGTACTCTAGAAATTGGCCAATTCAAAAGTCTTGCGGCTTCTCCAGGATGAGGAGTTAAAACAGCCGAAGACAAGTCAAAACCCTCAATCAAGCCTCTAGTATCTGAAAGCAGGTTCAATGCATCCGCATCAAGGACAACAAACTTACCAAGCCCTGAAAGCACATCTACCGTTTCTCGCACAAAGGCGCGAGTGCTCTCCTGCCTTCCAAGCCCAGGCCCAAGCACGACACAAGCAGCCTTAATAATTTCTTCCTTGAAAGCGACCAGGTGAAATAATTCAAGGTAGCCTGAGTCTCCCTCCAGTCTCTTCAATATGATTTCTGGCGCAATATAAGCTGCAGACGCCTTTTCAAGTTGAGTTACAGTGACAAGACCGCTCCCACACCTCAGTGCTGCATAGGCGCAAAGAAGAGGCGCCCCTGGCATGTCGGCTGAGCCTCCTATTACAAAGATTCTTCCCACTTGCCCCTTGTGAACATCAGGGGCCCTATCTGGCATCAGAGGAAGGGTATCTTCACTAATTAGAACGAAGTC
>JAAZON010000429.1 GCA_012797725.1 SAR324 cluster bacterium
AGGCTATGCGGATCATGTGGCCTTCTTATATCCAACTCTCTGTGAGAGTTGCAGCACAAAATTGTGCATAGAGATGTGTTCAGCGCAAGCAATACATCCTTCAGAAGATGGGGGAGTACCAGCCTTTGATCGGGAAAAATGTATTCATTGTGGTGCATGTTTGTGGAATTGTACGGGTGAAAATCCGGATAATACAGAAAAAGGTGTAATTGCTTTCAGAGCCGGAGCTGGAGGCTTACATTCTGCAGAAAATTAGAAGGGGTCCAAAATTCCTATCTGAACTCCTTCTAATTCTCTGTACCCGCTCAGCCCCACGAGTGAGGCTGCGATTTTGCTGGGCAAAAAGCATAGCGCTTCGGGCTTGAATTTGGGCAAGACAAATCCAAGCCATGCAATATGCCAAATAAAGCTTTCGGGGCCAGCAAAACCCCGCCTTCTACGAGGCGAAGGCCTTCCTTGAGCTGAACGGTTACAATTTTCTCTGGAGATGAAATATGGTGGCAAATGTTCATATTGTTGTGTGTGGGACTTTGGTTCCAGATCCTTTGCAGACACTGGAGCCAACCCAAGGTCCAACAGGGCCTGCCCTTAAGAATGAGACTATGTTGCCCTCAGTGCTTGATCCGTGGGCAGGGCACGCGCTATTCGAGGCCGCAAATCTTGCCAAGCAGATAGAAGGCTCAAAAGTATGGCTTGTGAGTATGGGACCAAAGGCGAAGTTGCAACAGCTAATGATGAATGTGGCCCAAAAGGTACCATTTGAATTAGTTGTAATTGATGGTCCCGCAAGTGGGTTCACAGATGCCCAAGAAGTTTCTTTGAAGCTTGCAGAAGCCATTGAGAAAATCCCAGGCCTCGATAGATCGCGCCTGCTTCTCTTTGGAGGAATGTCGAGTGCTTCTCGTGATGCTGGTGTAACTCTGCAGATGGTTGGAGAGAAGCTTGGAATTACCGATCAATTTGTTGGTGTTGATGAACTGACACTTCAAGCAAACGGGGCCTTGAAAATTCTGGAACGGATCGAAGGTGGTGAATATCAAGTTTCAATGTGCGAAGGTACACCCGCTGTTTTATGTTGGGCAACTGGAAACTTGCCGGAGCCTCCTAATAATCCTCAAGTCGGGATGCAAAACATGAGAGGTATTATGCCAGCGTTACAAAAAGCCCAAGCCGTGCAGATTGGAAGTGGCAGTATTAACTTCAGTAATGTAGAGGTCCCACAGCAGCGAAGAGAAACTCGCGTTGTGAAGGATATGCCCGTTGATGAGGTGGCGGCTGAAATTGTTCAATGGATCAAAGGCTAAAGGAGGCAAGGATGGCAGAGACAATTCTTTATTTAGCGCATACAGATGTTAATGGAAAACTTCCCAAGGTTGCATTGGAAGTCTTAAGCAAGGCCCAAGAAATTTCGAGTAAGTTAAATGGCTCATCTTTAGTCGTTGGACTTATTGGAAAGGCGGTGCAAGAAGCAGCAAACTCGCTGGGCAATTGTGGGGCATCGAAGTTCTTAGCAGTATCGGGGCCGGATTTTGAAGTATCCCGATACAGTAGTGATATCATTGGAATTGAAGCTTTGGTGAGAAAGTCAGGAGCGAGCATCGTGCTTGCGCCGAGCACTTCCAGAGTGTCAAGGACATTGGCAGGAGTCGCTTCTCGCATGAACGCATCTATAGACACCCGTATTAGTGCAATTGATGTGAATGACAATGAGCTTGTGGTCCAGCGTTGGTACTACAAGCAAAGGATGCTTGCGACGTTTTCAAGAAAAACACGCCCATGGATGCTAGTTGTGGATTCTGGAATCTCAGCTGCTTATGACGGGAAAAGCACTACTACAACAATCGAAAATATACCTGTAGAAATTCCAGTTTCAGCAAAACGTACAGAAGTTATTGGCACACAAGCTCCACAAGTTACAGCTCAAACAATTCGGCCTGAAGCCGAACTCTTGTTTGTAGCAGGAGCTGGTTGGACTAAAAAGCAGCAAGATGGAAACTATCATGTTAAGGAGGCAGAGCGCTTGATACTTGGATTTCTCGATAAGGCCAAAGCCTCTCTCGGCAGCAGCAAGAGCCTCGTTGATCAAAAGAGCGAAGGGCAAGAAGTGATTAGTTGTATGAGTCACTTAAATCAAATCGGCCAGACAGGTTCTAGCCCGAGGCATCAAAAAGGTCTTGCGACATGCTGTCATGGTGAAGAGCCGCATGTGGTGGGATGGCGCTTTGTGAATGAGCGACGTGCTATTAATCTTGATCCAAACTGCGGCTGGGCTCAAGGCAAAGCGGATGTGCTTTACGTGGCAGATGCCTTTGCCGTGATGAACAAGGTAAATGAATTGTTAGGGGGCTAACTCTCAAATCCCTGTTGAGTATTCCCTCACCCACTCCGTGAAGGCTGTAGCTGTAGCGGATGCGGGATAATCGCTGATTCCCGCGCTCACGGCTGTCTGACTCTGGCTTGTCTGCCATACTGCTTCCGCACTGAGTCCGCCAAGCCAAATTAATGTGCTAACTAAAGCTTCAAGAGTAGCAAAATCGCGCCTATTGCAAGGCGAAGGCTTTCCCAGGCTGAACGGTTATTGGCTTTGAGAATTAGCTCATAATAGATGTGCAGGAGTAGGGCCCTTAATTAGCTCTTGAATGTATGATATCATACTGATATCATTCAGACATGAAGCATGATATCAAATCCTTTCTGCTTAGGATCCCATCAGATCTCTATAAGGCCCTAAGGAAGAGAGCTATAAAACAAGAGCAATCGATGAATCAAGTCTGCGTTTCGGCTCTAAGAGCCTCGTTAGCAGAAGACTCTGATATGCACTACTCAAGAAAACTACTGAACGCAGGAAACTTCGCAAATCAATTGAACCTCTATATCCAGAATGCGCTAATACCAGCTTTTTCCAGCGCACTGACAGGCGTGATCTTTTTTGGGTCTGCGGCAAGAAATGAACTTCGAGAAAATTCAGATATTGATTTGTTGGTTGTCTTAAAAGACAAGGTACCTTTCGATAGGGACTCTTATTCGAAGCTAAAGCCTGAAAGAATAGCTGGTCACCTTATTTCTCCTCTGCTCGTTCAATATCCCACAGAAGAAAGAATCACTCGCTCAGTCTGGCTTGAAGCAGCAATCGACGGATGCATACTGTATGATACGGATTTTGTCCTTTCTCGGCTTTTAATAAAGATAAGAAATGAAATAGCATCGGGTTCTGTAAAGAGATGTTTTGCGTATGGAGTTCCATATTGGATCCATAATGACCCACAACCAGGGGAGGAATTGAAATGAACAATGAACAGCTGTACCGAGATTATTTGATACGCGCTGAGGGCAGATTAAAAGCTCTGGAGACTCTCTTCAATGAAGCTTTATGGGCTGATGTAGTAAGGGAGTCTCAAGAGGTGGTGGAACTCTCTCTAAAGGGACTTTTGCGTTACATGCGAGTAGAAGTCCCTCGAATCCACGATGTAAGCGGAGTGTTAGAGGCAAACGAGGAGAAGCTTCCATCTTCAATAAAAAAATCGCTCGGAGAATTGGTTGATATATCTCAAGATCTAAGAAGAGATAGAGAACTTGCTTTTTACGGGAGTGAAGATATCACGCCCCATGAATTTTATAAGAAAAAGCATGCTCAAGCAGCAAAGGACAAAGCCAGACGAGTCGTGGAGCTTTGTAAGATGGGTGTGGGCTTGTGATCGCTTCGGATGGCATACCGACATGCAGCAGCTTGGTAAATATTTGGATAAAATTACAGACTCTTTGAACCAAAAAGGCCTGATCCCCACAATTCTTTGGATATGCATGGCTATTCTTAGAAGAGCCAAGAGATGGACTCCTGTTGCTATTCTACGGCGTCACCAGGAAGAAAACTTTGATATGCATTATGGAGTTGTTACGAAGGTAGGTGAGGATGTTGATAGATCGGGAATAGGAGAGGAGCAAAGCTGTCATTGTTATGAATACCAACCAGCTTCTGTGGTGATGGTAAAGAAGTCACTTAAGAATTTGCAGATATGCTATGAAGAATATGTTTTCATAGATCTAGGTTCTGGCAAGGGGCGTGTCCTGGTGTTAGCAGCAGAATTTCCGTTCAAGAAAATTATTGGAGTTGAGATCATTGAAGAATTGCATAATATTGCAGAACAAAACATCAGGAATTGCTATTTGCCTTCATATGCCAAACAGCGCATCGAGTCAGTCTTAATGGATGTGAGCAACTTCAGGTTTCCAAATGAAAACCTTGTGCTGTTTCTTTTCAACCCATTTTCGGAAAAGATAATAAGGCATGTGATTCGTAACCTGTATACGTCACTTCAGGAAAAACCGAGGAAGATTATCGTAATGTATATGAATCCTGCCCATGCCTCACCCTTCGAAGAGTCCAAAATATTCTCTTATGTCGAGCGAAGAAAAGCTGGCATATGTTACAAAGAATATC
>JAAZON010000430.1 GCA_012797725.1 SAR324 cluster bacterium
AAGAATATTTCTTATGTCGTAGGTTTTACCATCTGCCGCTTTGAAGTTTGTGCTATCGAGAAGATTCTCAAGTTTCAAGTCCGGGTTTGCTTCAAGAAAAGCAACCATCTTCGGGTCTTTTAAAAGCTTATCGACGATTTGTTTCTGTCTAACTAATTCTGCGAGGACGGGTTTGTTTTCAACATCGAGTTGGCCACCAACTCTTCTATTGGTGCGCCCAAGACTCCATTTCTCAGTGTTTGGTCCAACAAATGTCGGTTTTGTTTCGGATTGAATTTTTGTCATAATACAGATCCTCTAATTTCTCAGAGCTGATTATTTAATAATGAAATGATCTCAAGAGCCCTGAGCTTCTTAATTCTAATCTTTGATATCCGTAAAGGATGGAGAGATGTTGCATAAAAAATGTGAAAAATTGAAAATTTCATGGAAATTCATGAAATATGTCAGCTTGTAGCGATCGTTTCTTGCTCCATAGTCTCCCTAATTTATTGATATATTTAAAGATAGAGTCTAGTTCATAGCTGCATTCAAATTTATCTGAAGCAATTCTTCGGGAAGGAGCGAAAAAGTTTGGAGGAATTAGAGCACATGAAAAGATTTGCCTGCATATCACTATATGAATGCTCGAAGCCGAGTCTTTTGATAACGAGGTAATTATGACTGACACTTCAACTATGGATGCAAACACTCAGCTTTCCGTTACTGGCATAGCGAAGTCACCCGAAGCTAGTGTAGCCAAAGGCAAAATTAACCCGAGCAGCATTGATGCGGATACTCAGAGGGATTTTCGAGCACTTGCTGCGGCAGTCCTTTCAAAATCTGTTGATAGCGAAGGAAATCCTGTGAATTTTGATATCGATAGCATACAAACGCGAGAGACCTACAATCTTAAGTTTCTAAAAGATCAAGGTAAGTGCCGTGATATTGTCAAGCAATATGTAAGAGCTCGAAATGCCAATTGGGATAATCTTGATAAACGTGAGGTTGAACGTGTGGATAAATTTGTTCGCGACATTCCTTCTTTGTCGAGAAAGTTAGATCTTCCACCTCTCACTACAATACCTGATTTACGAGTGGTTGAAGGCCGTGAATCTGGTGCGCAAATCAAGAAATCACTTTCATCCATTGATGTAGTCAAAGGAGCCAATGGTGTCGATAGCGTAGGTCAGGTGAGCAGCAAGTATTTGCCAATATATGATCAATTGAGTGAAAGAATTCCTGAGGCAGCTGCTATTATTCAGCCAGCAGCAAATAGGCTTGCAGAGGCCCGCGCTAAATATGATGCAGCGAAGGAAGATTATGAGAAGGCAGTTGCTGACTTCAATCAGGGAAGCAAATCTTTCCAAGCTTACCAACAAGCTAAGGTTAAGTATTATTTTGATGGGTTAGCAAAGATTGAGGGAACTGACAGAATCAAAGTTAAAGTTCAAGAAGGAGAAGGGGCACAAAAGACTACAAAGGAAGTGATCCTGAAAGATCATATTGAAGATTTAAGAGCAAAAGTAGAAAAAGGAGAGGTTAAACTCTCTGATGCGCTAAATAGCATAGAGAGATTAAGCCAAAGAGCCATGGACAATTTCTTTGTGTCCTATTTACCCAAGCCGGAGGAGCGAGTCAAGGCATGGTTTAATCTGGCGAAGAATAAGGATCTAAAAGCAACGAGCGAAGCTCACAAGCGATTTGATCGAGAGATTGTTGAGTTACAAAAGAATGAGCCTGGCAAAACGAATATGCCCGATAGATCGATTCTTGATGCAAAGAAACAAGCCTATGAAACTGCGGTAAGCGAATTAAATTTTGCTACTCAGCGTCTTACGGATGTTGACGCGCAGCTTGACCAAGCAAGTGAGCGTAATTTTGTGTTGCGCTATGCTCTTGACCCGAAAAATAAAGGAAACAAGGAAGGAGTAACAACTGTTCCGACAGAACGCTTGGCAGAATATCATTACCAAACAAGAGTACACTTTTTTAATCAATTCAATAAAGATGCAGCCTCTCTAAATGCCGAGATTGAT
>JAAZON010000431.1 GCA_012797725.1 SAR324 cluster bacterium
GCGAAACCGGTAATTGCAGCCCCTTCTGAAAGTGACTTTTATTTGGTCAGTCAATGCCTTCAAGCGAGTGATAGGACCGCGGCAAATTTAGCCTTCTTGGGTGATAAATATTTTCTTTTCAATGAAGAGAGGACAGGTTTCGTAATGTTTAGAGATATGCAGAGAAGTTGGATTGCACTTGGTGATCCTGTAGGGGTAACCGATGTGCGACGGGAGCTTGTTTGGGCCTACCGACAATTCTGTGATTCGCATGATGGATTATGTGTCTTCTATCAGGTTTCAAAAAATGATCTTCCGAATTATATTGAGGTAGGATTGCACCTTTATAAACTTGGAGAAGAGGCCGTTATTTGGTTAGACAAATTCTCTTTGAAAGGTGTGGAATTCAAGAGTCTTAGATCGGCGGCAAGAAAGCTTGAAAAGGAAGGCTTTAATTTCGAAGTGGTTCCGATTTTGTCTGTCCCAGAGATTCTTCCAGAACTACAGGTAATCTCTGATCAGTGGAAGGAGACTAAAGCATCAAAGGAAAAGGGATTCTCGGTTGGATTTTTTTCTTGTGACTACATCAAACGTTTTCCGGTGGCCATTGTTACAAAGGAAGGGAAAATTCATGCATTTGCGAATGTTTGGCTGGGTGGGACAAAAAAAGAGATCTCGGTGGATTTGATGCGCTATGGAAAGGATTCGCCAAATGGAGTTATGGATTACTTATTCATTCAATTGATGCTGTGGGGTAAAGAACGAAGATATGAAAGATTCAATTTAGGTATGGCTCCACTTTCTGGGCTTGAAAATCGACCCTTGGCACCACTCTGGAATCGCACTGGCGCACTTATCTATAGTTATGGCGAGAGTTTTTATAATTTCGATGGTCTTTATAAATATAAAGATAAGTTTTCGCCAACATGGGAGCCAAAATATCTGGCCTGTAATGCGCGGTTGATGTTGCCAAAAGTTCTTGCAGATATAGCTTCTCTAATCAGACGTGGGCCAAATGGTTTAATTTCCTCTTCTTAGTAAGATCTTGCGAGAACTTTTTCACTGTTCCTAGAGCGGCCCTCAAAAGAAATATCCCCGCAATGCGGACTTTTGCTTAGGGGCGTTCTAGTTGCCGCGCCTTCTACACCCAAGACTTTGGAGCCCCCTGATTTTCTGTACAAGCCTGACGAAGCGTTTGCGAAGTTGGGAAGGTAGCACAATAAACGACAACCTGGAGTGATTCACCACAGCAATATGAGACTAGATTTATTCATTGTTTTATTGTTCTCAGGACTGCTCTAGCCTTATTAACTAGTCGAATTCTTCCATGCGATCCGAGTCCCTAGCTTGAGCTAGGGGCCAAAAGCTCCCAGCAACAAATGTTTTGCGAGACATTTCTTTCGGAAGAATCGCCCTATCTTTTAAGCGGCAATGTCTTTAAGTGAAAGATTGTGCTTTTTTAACGTAGCAAGGAGACCAATTCTATCAATAGTTCTCAACATTCTTGTAGAAACTTTGATTCGCACGAATTTGTTATCTTCAGGAATAAAGATTCTTTTTTCTTGAATATTAGCCATAAACACATGTTTACTTCGGTTTTTGGCATGGCTTACACGATTACCAACTTGCCTGTCACTTTTTGAAATAACGCATCTGTGTGACATAGTTCTAGACTCCAAGTTTTCATTTTTTTGTTGAAGAGGTTGTAACCATTTATAATTATTGCGAAAAATCTTTCGATTATAGAAACGATTACAAGAGGATGAATAATTGACTATTTCATGAAAAAAATCAAGCACCAACAAAAAAGCCCAGAGTCGAGGCTCCAGTGCTGCATAAATCTGGATCCATTTAAAGGCATGGGCAATACTCGTGGCATAGTTAAGCTGGATAAGGAGGGAGACTGTGTATCAAAGCAGCAAGGGCATTTTTTCTAGGATTTTGGATGAAATTCAAGAAGCAGGGACTTATAAGAGCGAACGGATACTTCAATCGCCACAGGGAGCGTCGATCACTGTTAATGGCAAAGAAGTCCTTAACTTTTGTGCAAACAACTATCTCGGGCTGTCCAATAATTCAGATCTTGTTAATGCGGCAAAGAGGGCGTTGGATGAATATGGATTTGGGCTTTCTTCTGTCCGCTTTATTTGTGGGACGCAAACTCTTCATCGCGAATTTGAGAGACGTATTGCAGAATTTCTTGGCACAGATGATAGCATATTGTACACCTCGTGCTTTGACGCCAATGGAGGCCTCTTTGAAACTCTCTGCACTGAAGAGGATGCCATTATCAGTGATACTTTAAACCATGCATCAATAATCGATGGAATTAGGCTAAGCAAGGCAAAGCGCCTTCGCTATGAAAATAACAACATGTCCGATCTTGAAAAATGTCTGAAAGAAGTGGTTGAAGGCGGGGCACGGCAAATCCTTATTGCCACAGATGGAGTTTTTTCCATGGATGGTTATTTTGCAAATCTTCCGGCCATTTGTGATCTTGCTGAGAAGTATAAGGCTTTAGTGATGGTAGATGATTCTCACGCTACGGGGTTTGTTGGAAAGACGGGCAGGGGAACTCCTGAATACTTTGGCGTTAAAGGACGGGTTGACATAATTAATTCAACATTAGGAAAGGCACTTGGCGGAGCAGTTGGAGGGTTTACGGCCGCACGTCAGGAAATCGTGGATTTGCTGCGCCAGCGTTCTCGGCCCTATCTCTTCAGTAACTCGCTACCCCCATCAGTAGTTGCTGCTGGGTTGGAGGTTTTAAATTTGCTTTCCATGTCTACTAAGCTTAGGGACAAATTGGAGTCAAATACTCAGCGATTTAGATCGCAAATATCGGCGGCAGGTTTTTCTATAAAAGAAAGCGCCCATCCAATAGTTCCTATAATCCTTGGAGATGCGCGTCTTGCAGCGCAAATGGCGGAGTTGCTTTTAGAGGAAGGAATTTATGTTATAGGATTCTCATTCCCAGTTGTCCCAAAGAATCAAGCGCGCATTCGTGTGCAAATATCTGCATCCCATAGTGAGTCACAGATTGATCAAGCCGTTTCTGCATTTATAAAAGTGGGGCGACAATTAGGTGTTATCAAGAAGTAATAAGTGATCTTAACAAGAGGGGGCTCAACTGCAATGCCCCCTCTTATGAACTTTGTCCTAATTACAGCTAATCGCGATTCTTCTCGGCTTAACAGATTCTGATTTTGGTAGCGTCAGCTTTACGACACCATCCTTAAGGCTTGCTGTTATTTTATCAGCATCTATATGCTCCGGTATCGAGAAACGTCTCCGAAAGCCGTAAGGTCTATATTCCTGCCAGCCAAGTTTAAAATTCTCAAACTTACTGTTATCCAAAGACCCTGTTACCGTAATCTCACGATTTTGATACTCCACCTCAAGTCTGTCCTGGCAAACACCAGGCATGTCAAGGTAGACATACAAACCATCAGCATCTTCGGTTATATCATAGGCTGGATGTCGCCATTCCTGGGTTCTTTTGGATTCACTGCTATTGTTTGCCTGTGTCATATGCCATCTCCTTTCCAAGAAACTGTTTGTTATTGAGTTTTTATATCAATTCTCTTGGGTTTCTCTTCTTCTCGCCTTGGTACATAAATTTCCAAGAGTCCGTCATGCAAATTCGCAGTCATTCCCTTTTCATCAATGTCGAAAGGTAATGATATGCTTCGCATGAACGTTCCATACTGCCTACCATCTCTAATTATTCTTTCGGACTCTTGATATTCAGGAGCATTTCTTGTTCCTTTAATTACAACAGTGTCACGCCCGACAACAGTCGCCTCAATGTTGTCTTGCGTTACCCCAGGAAGCTCAGTTACAACATATGCCCCATTTTCATCATACCAAATGTTTCTGGGTGGATAACCCGATGAAACCTCCGAGAAGCCTTCGTTAAATGCCCTACTAACGTCATCCTCTAGTCGCCGAAATATTTCTAATGGGTTTATTGGCAAATTTTGAAAAATCAATGGTGTTCCGCTTCTCATATGCAGTCCTCCATATTAACTTTTTTCTCTGTTTGAAAACTTTTTGTTATTTCTTAATTAATCATGGGATTTTTAGGTTTCAAGTGTAAGCGTGGGAATTTGAAAAAAATTCGACATCAGAGATTTGAAAGGTTTTTGGATCTTAGGCAAGGCACTCTTGGCAAATTTGATTTCATTCATTATTTGCTGATATGAGTAAGGAAATTCACTTAGATAGAGTCAATGGCAGGTCCTCAGATATGGTTTGTAAAAAATGCAGAGGAAAGCAAGCACTTACTTTTAGAATTATTTAAATGGATCGCTTTGAAAGCTATGCAAGATTCTACTTTTTCGTCAAATAAAAACAAAATGCGACTATTTCCAAAGGCATTTTTCATAAACGACCTTTTGCTAGGCTTTTTAGCCTGTCTTATAGTGACGCTCTATTCTAAACGTTTCCCCGATGATGCATATATCTTTGGAACCTATGCAAAGAATATTGTGTCAGGCAATGGGTATGTATTTAACATTGGTGAATATGTGAATGGCACCACCTCTGTGCTCTTTACATTGCTTTTGGCTGGCATTAGTGCAATGAGTGGTCTTGAGCCCATGCAGGCGATATTGTTTCTGAATGCTTTATGTTTGTGGATAGCATTAAGTTGCTTATCTCGCTCTCTTTCATATGAAGGCCTTATTTTCTCGCCGTTCATTGTACCGTTATTGATTCTTGCAAACGATGCGTTGCTTCCCGGTCTGGGCATGGAAAGTATGTTGGCAATGGCGCTAACGACGGTGGCACTATTGCTGTATTTGAAGAAACGCTATGAGACTTGTGCCTTTGCAGCGGCACTCTCAGTTCTTGCCCGTCCAGATGAATTACTCTTCGTGGGAATTTTAGCCCTGCATTTTTTATGGCGAGAACGAAGACTGTTTTCATTGAGGGCAGTTATTTTTTTTATTTGTCCCTTGGTTTTGTGGGCACTTTTTAGTCTTTGGTATTTCGGGACTCTTTTACCCAATACTTTCTCAGCTAAGCTTGCTCAGACCGTAAGTGGGCGATGGGGACATGGCCTAATTTTCTTGAAAGGGCTTCGCGCTCTAGGGAATTCGCTTTGGCTTCCAACAATATGGCTACTGGCGATTAGTGTCCCCTTAATATTTGTCTGGCTAAGAAAACAGGGACGGAGTATGGCCCTAGTGCTGATGCTTAGTTTCGCGGTGTCTTATTTGTTAGCTTACGGATTTTTACTTAATCCCCCTGCTTATGGTTGGTATTATGTTCCACTAGTCGCCCCAATATCAGTGCTTTTTGCGATTTCAATGGAGAGCTTTATTCTTTTGTTTCCAAATTTATTGCGACGTTATGTGTTCATTCTTCTTTTGCTAGCTGTGCTCGTACGAATAGGTTTCGTATGTGAAAGAATCTATCAACAGAAGCCTGAAGCGAAAATTGAAACATATAGAATTGCAGCCGAATGGCTGAATCAAAACGCATCCCAAGGAGATTCTGTTGCATGTGTCGAAATAGGCGCCTTTGGTTATTACTATAGAA
>JAAZON010000040.1 GCA_012797725.1 SAR324 cluster bacterium
AAAGAATCTGTCAATCGCGTATAGATATCTTCAAGCCCCTCTCAGGATACGAGAAGGAATTTTAGAAAAAGACCCCAAAAACAAACTAATCCCCCTTGCAGAGATTCGGTCAGCCGCCGATAAGTGCATAAACAATATTGCGGCAATACTCAAGGAATTGGAAGAAGGAAAACAAAGCTCCTATGAGAGCGATCTGCCCTATGAGGACTACGAGGAAGATGAGAATCCAGAAAAGGATAATGAGTAATTGCAATGAAAACCACGATTCTTTTAGGCACTCCATTGAGGTCAAATCCAAAAGTCCAACTATAATTCAAACAATTATACTTTTTACGTTCGTCTCATTGCTTCCCTTTTGCTTCTTGGCTGCAGAACAAAAGAAAGAGCAGAATAAATTTCAGATGTATAATGGAAAGATAATTCGAAGCATTAGTATAGAAATCCGCGACATATTTGACGAGACAGATTCTGGCTCTCTATACAAGACAATTAATGGTGTGAAGGTTAACACTCGCGAACAAGTAATAAGGCGCGAGCTTTTGATAAAAGAAGGTGAAGCCTTCGATAACTTCAAACTATATGAGACAGAAAGAGTGCTTAGAGCGCTGCGATTCCTCAGGAACATAGAACTTAGTGTCTCACCTGACGGAGACTTCGTTGATATCAAAGTCCGAGTTCAAGATACATGGACCCTTATTCCCAAGCTTGGATACTCAACTGGGGATGGAAAGGAAAAGAAGTTTATCGGAATCGCAGAAAGCGATCTCTTGGGTTACGGCAAAAGAGCGGAACTTGGCTATGCTGAAGAGGATAATCGAAGAACAGTTCAAACCGTATGGGAAGATCCAAGACTATGGGGTACTGAGCAGCGTCTCGCGGCAGCCTATCTTCAACGCAATGATGGAGAACTTAGCTTCTTTTCATTGGATAGACCTTTTAGGAGTTTTCTAGATACTTATTCTTGGGGAATCGAGGGCAATGACGTAGACACTATAGGTCGCCTGTTCGAAAATGGCGATGAGTATTATATCTATAGGCAGAGATTACTTGATTTGGGTTTTAATTATACTTTATCTAGTGCAAGAAATCCGGAAGACGAGGTGTCTCGCTATTCCTTTGGTTGGGCAATTAATAATGCCCGCTTCTATAATGCTACCTTAAAGGACTATGAGGATTTAAGTCTGAACCCGGCAGAGCTTCTTCACGATGAAGCTTTGCGTCCCGAGAACCGACGATTTTCAGGCCCTACTTTCTTGTATGAATATGTGAAGCCTGACTTCATTTCTTCCAATTATATAGATAAGTTTGATAGGACGGAGGATTATAATCTTGGCATTGATTTCACTACGAGACTTTTCTTTGCTCCTGAGCTAACTGGTTCCAATAACGATTCAGTACTGTTAACTAGTAATCTGGCAAAAGGCTGGAGAGCTGGCGAGGGCGCATTTACGAGGGGTGAGTTTGGACTTTCTTCACGGATTGAGCGAGGATTGGGCCTCCAAAATTCGCTTTTTAGAACCGAATGGAATTTCTTCAAGGTATTTAGCCCGAGCTTTTATAAAGAAAGCTTTATTGGCCGGCACACTTTTGCCAGCGCTTTCTCATTAGATTATGGATGGGAACTAGACAAGGATCGGCAATTTCTTCTTGGAGCTGACACGGGACTTCGTGGTTATGATGCTAGAACCTTCGATGGAGATAAGCGCTTCCTCCTTAATATTGAAGATAGAATTTACCTAGT
>JAAZON010000432.1 GCA_012797725.1 SAR324 cluster bacterium
GGGGCTTAACGGCATTGAAATGCTTAAGGAAAGGCCCCTTCTTGCTTCAGATTGTTAGCGTTCACGTCATTGCCATGGGCACTCTCGTGCCCTCGCAATGGCGGTGTTGTCAGAATCTTAGACCTACGTTAACTGTTACTTAAGGTTTTTTGAGTAGAAAAAACTGAAAAAGCTGCAACTCCTTTTATTAGGAGTCGCAGCTTGTTTAATTATCAGGCGCTTCTAGCGAATACCCTCTTTCATTTATTAATTAAAGAGAGCATTACCCTTGGTCGGGGTATACGAAGATATGAAGGGTTCCTTCATAGTTTCCAGCATGCGCTTTCTGAAGCTCTGCTTTCGAGACAGTGATTGCGAAACTGCCAGAATCTCCGCCTGACGCACAATCTTCATCTGTTTGGTTTGCGCCAGTTCCATCAACTTTTGTACCATATGCCGCCGACACGCTTCCACTTGTGCCGGTCTGATCATTAACCTTTACACCATATACGATCGTATCTGTTCCGTTGGTTAGTTTATAACCATCTACACAGTCCGTTCCTGCCCCGGTTCCGTTGGTACAAGTAAACTTGATATCATAAGCGCCGCTAGTAGCATTCGAATAAATACAAATATCTTGGGTCGTATCAGCTTCGACTATGCCTGCAGCAGATTGTGCTTCAGTCAACGTTACGTTGATATCAGCTACGCCAGTGATTTTTACCATTGTTGGAATGGTGAGGTTAATGTCTGCAGTTGCCTCACTTGTTCCTGTTGTCAGTGTGCCTTGGCTTGCGGCGAACGCACTACCAACTGTTAACAGCACAGCTCCCATTGTGCCAACTAATAATCTAAATTTCCTCATTTCTAAGCCCTCCAATTCTCACCTTGGGGCATTCACTGTCTTTTGACTTAGAGCCCGATCTAATTACCTTGCCTAATTCAGAAGACCTTTGCCTGATGCTTCTAAATTCACTTATCGGTGCAGCTAAAAAAAACCTTGATGGGCTCCATCCTTTTTTCTTAGATTTTGTTGCTTGAGCTAAAAATTTTTTAATATCGCCAAAAAACAGGTGTCATTACACCTACTTGAGCTTCGAATGAAAATAGAACGATATTAACTTTTATGGTTCTGAGGCATTAAAAATGATAAAAGCTCAACATTTTTGTTTTGATTTTTAGTTGAACAAGGAATATTCCCAAGGTCTACTATTGTTTCATCTTGAGGAGCTTTCTCAGGAATTTTAATCTCACATTCATAATCATTATTTGATACATAGACCCGCTCGGTGCCATTTACCTCGGCCTGAAAACTTCCGTCTTCTTCGGTAATGGTATACTCCTGTAAACCCTTTAATCTTTGGTGACGCACGCCCTGTCCTTTTTCATCAACCAAGCGTCCAAGAGCTATAAAGATTTTTTCTGCATTCCAAGTTTTCTTTATTATATTTCCAGGGAAAAGAGTCACTTCATAAACTTCTGTATCTAAGGACACAAGCTCCTGACTTTCATTTGATTGCTTAAGCCTTAATCTGTAGGTTCTGAAAGGAGAGAGGGCTATAAGAGAAGAACGCCCAGCCGGTATGCGTTCGTAGTTTGAGTCGTTAATCAGTACGTCAAAAGTGCTATTTTTCACTGACTTGGATTTAAGTTCAACCACAACAGCCGATTCAACGCCAGAGCCTTGAGTGACTGAAACTTCGCCATCGGTATATAGAAGAGAACTCTCTCCCAAAATACCGAAGGTGGTTGATGAGGATGAATCACTTTGATAATCGTAGATATAACCACGGCTATTAAAAAGACTGGTACCGTATTCAAAGTTCGCCGAAGAAGCCAGCGAATTTCTATCCCCTTCAATTGGATCAGATGTCCGCACCATATCTTCTCTCCAGCGAAAAGAGGATTTTTCGGCTCCTCGACCGCCTTTGTAATAATCCAGGGAAGTGCCCCCGCGGTAGTTATCGCTTCTTCCTACTGTAGAAGCCTCTGCGTGGGAGCCAAGAGTCCAAGTCGGTGCA
>JAAZON010000433.1 GCA_012797725.1 SAR324 cluster bacterium
ACCGCCTGGCCTCGATCACCAGCACGCCATCTTCGGTCATGCGGCGGCCGGCCAGGCGGATCAGGCGCTCTTTGACCTCAGCTTCCAGGGAAGGCGAGTGCCACACGTCGAAGCGAAGCTGCACAGCCGTGGCCACCTTGTTGACGTTCTGGCCGCCCGGCCCCGAGGCTCGGATGAAGTCGAACTGGAGCTCGTTTTCATCGATTTTTAAAGAAGAGGAGACCTCAATCATTTTATAAGTATATCAGCGGAGATTATATAATTGACTTTAGAATCGGACCGTAAGTTCTCAGTTTTGTTCTCAAAACACCTATAAATAAAAGGAGGAAAGCAGACCATGAATAAATGTCTGTATGATAAAACAAACTGGGAATATGACTTTTTCTCAAAAACCGATGATGTCTTGGAAAAATTTCATAAATTGACTTTGATGTATACAGAGGAGTGGGGTTTTCGAGGGCAGCCTGGGGAATATGGCAATCTTACGCCTTCAATTGAAAGAATTTTTAAAAAAGTAGATTTTCCTTGTACGGAAAAAGAACGAGAAGTAAAAATAGAATTTGAAATAAAAAGTGTTGAATTGTTTAGACGAACGCTAATAACTAATCAAATAGATATTAAGGAAACAACAAGAGAGAGCTATTTATATACTCTTGCTTTGCTGCAACACTATAATGGCGTAACCCGACTCTTGGACTGGTCCTTTTCACCTTATGTTGCATTGTATTTTGCTATATGTATGGACGATAAACATGATGGTGAAATATGGAGTTTTGAATATTCACAATATAAACAAATGGCTCCTGCACAATGGGGGAAATATCCAAGAATGAAGCGCAATGACTTTACTGATGCATTTTTGAAAGACTCGAATGATGATTGGTTTGTATGCGAGCATTATCCCCGTGATATTTTTCCCAGATTGTTTTCTCAAAACGGTTTTTTCTCGATGACATCACAATTTGGAAAGGACCACGCCAAAGTAATTTCGAAGCTATTGGAAGATAAGCAAACTTTTCATCTTTATATAATCGATAAAAACTGTAAACGTCAACTCCGTCAATATTTACGAAAAGAATTTAATATTTGGCATGGATCGCTTTATCCTGATATAACTGGAAGCGGCGAGGGGATAAAAGAGGTGCTTACCGATGAAGCAGAAGAATTAATTAAGCACAATAGAACTTGTTTTATGGCATCAATTTTCAAGTAGCAAAATATAAAGTCCTCTAATAGAAGAAGGTTCACGATGAGCTTTCAACAAGATGATTTCCTAGAGAAAAGCAAGAAACTTGTTCAAGAGCAACAGTCAAAAGAAGTGACGCATGCCACTTTTATCGAGGGATTTTATGTTTACGGTGAGAAGGTGGCAGTTGCTCATTTGGAAGTTGAATCTTCAGGTAATCCAGGTTTTTGGGCGATTGGGAGTGGGTCCTTCCTGAAATTATATGATGCCAATACATCAGGCTCTTCCACTGCTTTCACAAATTATATAGGTGAATTGGTTCAGACTATTCCTGGCGCTGTCACAAGAGAACGGCTTCTTCCTACTGATGGAAACCAATATCACGCTTTTATTAGTCATTCGTATGAAGACAAAGACGCCATAGTTCGGCCTTTAGCAAATGGACTAAAAGACTTGGGATTTACCATCTGGTATGATGAATTCACTCTGAAAGTTGGAGATAGTTTGCGTCGTTCTATCGATAAGGGGTTAGCTTCGTCCAGATTTGGAATAGTTGTACTCTCTCCTGCCTTTTTTGCGAAAAACTGGCCACAGTACGAGCTTAATGGCTTGGTGGCACGTGAGATGGAAGGCCGGA
>JAAZON010000434.1 GCA_012797725.1 SAR324 cluster bacterium
CACGATCGCTTCTTTTATGAATTGCGGACGAGCGCCTATGAGTGAGATTAGTCTCATCTTTTCACCTTGCTTTCCAAGACTTCGTTCATGAACTCAACTAGTCTCTTCATTTTTATCAACCAGTCAAGATTTTCTTTGGCATATTCTCTCATTTTTACAGAATGCTCTGTATCGGAAAGTCTTCTATATGCAAAAGAAGAAACGGCATCAAGATCTATGGGAGTTTCGTCCGGCGGAACATTAAGAAGATAAGGAAACCCCTCGCGAAAGTCTTTATCCATTGAGCCATAGATAAATGGAATCCCTCTGGCACAATACTCTCTCACTTTTAGAATCGAGCCTTCAGAAACCCCTATTCTGTGTAACCCTAAACTTCCAATAGCGATATGGCACTTATCGAAGAATTCATCAAGTTCTTTGCCCATTTTGAAACCATGGAACATGACCGAATTTTCAAGTTCGAGATCAGAGACAAGTTTCTTGAGATTTGGAACTTCTGAACCATCCCCGACAACATGAAGCCGCACATTCATATTGCCCTTGTATTCAGCCATTCCTTTGACGAGCCTGTCAAGTCCATGCCACTTTGCAACCTGAGCAACACAAAGGAGTTCGAGATTTTTTCCATCAAATGCTGGAGTTTTTCTGATAGGAACAGAAGAGACTTCAATACCGTTGCCATTAACTAGATAAGGCTTGTGATTATTCCCTGATCTAGCCAGCTCATAATCTGCAATTTCTCTTGTCACACTGACAAATCCAGAGATCTCTTTGCGCACTTTTTTCGCAAAGAGATACTCATTGAGAAACAGTAGGAGTCTCCGATTTGACAAAAGCTCCCTAGACTCAATTGATTGGTGCTCAGTTATAACAATACCACCGTCTTTTTTTATAGCTTTGATCAGTCTAAGAAAAGCTCTATCAGCTAGAGGATAACGAAAATAGAAAATCACATTACCGGAAATTGCGTTGAATTTCTTCATCAATGTTCCCATTTTTGCCCTTCTTGCTGACAACCTCCCAAATGAACTAGTATCAATTATCTCAATCTGATCACTCTGCAAATAATTGATATTATCTCTTAACTCATTGCTTGGAGCACCTCTTATGAATAGAATCAACTCTGAATCAGGAATCATGTTAGACAGGTATTTAAATTGAGCCAAGATTTTCTTGTTGACACCATCTAGTCTATTGGTAACTGAAGCCACATATAATAATTTCATACTGGAACTTCACCTTTCCTTCAATAGGATCTTTTTTTCTTCATCAAGTTTTGATCTGAAATCGCGCCTTTTACCAATTAGTCTAGGAGACCGTATGATCCAAGCAAGTATAAGCGTAAAAACAATCTGAAAAATCCCAGTGATTATTAGACGAAGCAAATATCCCTGAGGGCTATTGGGTATAACTGACGAAAGTACAGCAATTGTTATTAGAAAAAAACATGAGCCAACTCTTCCTCCCTTCAAAGAATGAAGTATACCATAATCGATTTTCTTAATTATGAAACCAAATAATAATCCAAAAATCAGGATGCCAAAATACCCAAAGTCCACGTAGAACTCTCCAATGAGTCCGGGAACAAAGGAAACTGGGGTGTTAGCAGGAGCTCCGTATATATCAAACATAATCCGCTTCCCCAAACCTATTGGTTTCCCAGGCCACAGCGATCTAGGTACAAAATTCGTGGCAGGATATACAATAATGTTGAGTCCAAGATGCTCACCGGGTTCATATGTTTCAGTTATTCTTATTGAGTTCTCCAAGGCATCAAAGGTCCTCCCATATACTAAAGATGATAATTCGTCTGATCCAGAGCGTTTAATTCTTCCCACTGCTGTATAGGAAACCACAATAGCTAGTAAGATAACAGCTGCAAATACTATCCAGTTAAGCTGTAATAACTTCCTGTTCTTCAATCTATCAAGGATAAAAAAC
>JAAZON010000435.1 GCA_012797725.1 SAR324 cluster bacterium
GTTAATTTTATGGTTTATAAATAAATATTTTATTTAAGTCATGCTTCCCTAAGGATGGGTTTTGGTTCAATATCAATGCTGGATTCTTATTTAAGAAAGACTTGAGCATGGACTCATTGGCTGGTATTGGCACCAATGGGCGCGGCGAGCGCCCTGCTTCATCCTTCGATCATTATCACTCAAATATAGAGGCATTTTGGCAGATCATTGATCCTGATAAAACAAGTCGTTTTCGAGAGAATACTCCGTTCTTTATACGCGATGCAATTTTGAGAATATCGAAATTCGTTGGATATGCTCATGCTAATCCAAAGAAAGCAACCTGGGCTAATAGTGCAGATGAAATTGCAGGGGCTGAGATTGTTGCTCTGGCAAATAGGTTTGACGCTCATGAATTAAACACTTCGTTTTTTGAACGACAAAGCAAGGCTAGGCAAAGGTTGGAGGGGCGGCCTGGCGACAGAGAGTCAAGATGGCTTAAAAAACATAATCGTCGCAGATAGACTGGCTGCCAAAATTCCTTCCGCGTTGAGAGATTTGAGATGGAAAGGAAGGACTATGCTGCGATAGGAATTTTGTCCACCAGTCTAAAAGTGCGGCTTTATACCCAATTTACTGGTATTATTCCTGAGTTTCGCGTTTTTTCCCAACGCGGAACTCAGGAATAAGGGGGAAGATAAAGCAACCTACTAATCCTAGATCGTCAATCTCACGAATACTAATGCATGATCGGAAGCCTCTGGCGGGTCTAATACCACACCCGAGTCATAATCTCCCTCTTTAGTGGCATCTTCTAAGGCATAAGGCAGCGAGGCCTGCGGCATGAGTATGTCATCAAGCCAACTTGTCTGCTTTCTGTAAGTATGAGTTCCAGGAAGCGCTCCGGTATCAGGGTCTCTGGTTAGAACACTATAGAAAACTTGTTGATGGTCAGTAATGGCATCTCTGCATAGGGGCTTGGCCTTTTTGCTAAGTTGGCACTCGGGGTTTATGCCCTGAAAAGATGAAAGACGCAAATTTCCTTCCAGTATTTCTGAACTTGCTTGGGTCTCATCGCTATTTCTGTCTCCCAAAAGGACAAGTATTGGTCCCCCCGTTTTGAATGCTTTCTCGTTTCTCTTTAGGACTAATTCTCGCAATTTCTCGGCACTTTCCATTCTTATCGTTTCCCACATGTAACCCGTCGGATCTTTTGTGCCCCCGCTCTTAGATTTAAAATGAAAAGTTACCAGTGAAATTGGAAGTGCCGATCCATTTCTTAGTCTGAGCTTTGCTTTAAGCTCTAAGGGGAGACGCAAGAATAGATGGGGTCGCTGAATGGGAAGAAGTTTCGGAAGCTCATCGTCCTTATATGATGCAGCTTCTTCTACCTCCAAACGACTTCGAGAATAAATAAAACCTACTCTTATAAAATCATCATTAGTTTCGCCAACCAGACCCTCGTATGACTGTCCCACAGCCCTGCTTATCACGGCTGCCAAATTATTCACAGAGTCCTCAGCCTCGCGTTGATTCTTCCCAAGAATTTCCTGCAGAGCAATTACGTCACATTGGGCTTTTTTAATTCTTTCAACAATTGCTTCTTCTTTTCGTTCAAAATCATAATCATTCTTCTGAGGATTTGCGTTTAAAAAAATCCTTTTAGATCCATAACGCTCCAAGTTTTGCGAGCATATTGTTATAACGTTTTCCCGAACCTCAGAAAAACGCCCAAAGTACCTCAACTCGGATATGGCTTTTGTTGAATCAAAAAAGATCAAAAATAATAGAAAGAGTAAAGTGAAATTTCTTATTTTCATAACTTCATACGTACCCTAATTCTTCGACCTGTGAGTTTCTCGTCAAACAACCTCTGGGGAGGCATTCCTGCTTGAATTGCTGATTTTACCCGGATGAGGGCAAGCCTACCTACAAGAATTGCATCAATAATATCTTGATGCTTTGAAAGAGATTCCTTGTCACTCGGGAAATCCAAGGCCTTTAGCTCTTTTTCATAGAGCGCATGCACTACAAGAAGAGCCGTCTCTTTAACACGCTCACGAAGAAGTTGTTTGCCTTTTAGCCCCATAACTTCGCGCTGCACCGAGCGAGGATTAATGCGGCCCGGAAC
>JAAZON010000436.1 GCA_012797725.1 SAR324 cluster bacterium
TTCTTACAGTCGACTATCCACCAACTATCGTTTCGCAACCTTCATCAAAATCTGTAACAGCTGGAAGTTCAGTTACTCTCTCTGTTTCGGTAACTGGCAAACCTGCACCAACTTTCCAGTGGAAGAAAAATGGCACGGCGATCAGTGGAGCAAACTCCTCAAGCTATACTTTTATAGCGCAAAGCGAAGACAATGGAGCAAGTTATACTTGTACAGCAACAAACTATGCTGGCTCTGTAACAAGTAATGCAGCTGTAATTACAGTTAATATAGCTCCAACAATTACACAACAACCGGTATCGAAGACTGTGACCCTTGGTGAATCGGTAACATTTTCGGTTATAGCGACTGGAAGCTCACCTCTTAGTTACCAATGGAGAAAGAATGGAGTGGCGATTGGGGGTGCGACAGCCTCGGCTTATAGTTTTACTCCTCAAGAAGCCGACAAGGGAGCTAAATATAGTTGTGTTGTTAGCAATGCTGTTGGAAGTGTGACGAGTAATGATGCTGTATTAACGGTAAATATTCCGCCATCAATTACAACACATCCTGCTTCGAAGACTGTAAACGTTGGAAGTATTGCGACATTTACCGTGGTAGCGAAAGGAGATGCGCCTTTAAGCTATCAGTGGCAAAGGGATGGAGTAAACATTTCAGGTGCGACTTCTGATTCTTATTCGATTACAGCAGCAGCAACTGACAATGATGCGCTATTCCAGTGTGTGGTTAAAAATGCATACGGGTCTGTGACTAGTCAAGCAGCGAAGTTGACAGTCAATGCGCCTCCTGTAATTACACAACAACCGGTATCGTTAACCGTGAGGGATAACTCCCTATATACTTTTTCTGTGACTGCCTTAGGTGCTGGAACACTCTCTTATCAATGGCAAAAAAATGGAGTTGATATAACAGGTGCAACACTGCATTTTTTCACTGGAACAGCGACTTATCAAGACAATAAATCAACATTCCGCTGTGTCGTTCGAAATGAATTTGGCGAAGCTTTGAGCAATGAAGCAGTTTTAACGGTTCGAAGGGCGCCAATAGCTCCATCTGAACTTAAAATAATCGAAGCTAAGTGAGCGTCTCAATGTTGGAACTGCTTCTGCTTGAGTTCGTCGTTTTTACTAAAATGGCAGTTGTCTTTCTGTAAATTAAAGCTTGAAGGGAGAATCAATTTTCACGTTGACGACATTTCAAGGCTTCTTCTAATTTCAGTTAACGGAGTCAGGAAGGCTATTTCCGGAATCAGTGAGGCAGAAAGCCGAGGGCAGTTAGCCCTTGAGCAGACTGCAGAGAGTGGATATCCCAGTGAATAACTTTGGAACCTAGAGCTAAATACCCTTTCGAATTAACTTCTCAAGGCTTGGGGCCATAATCTCTCTAAGGAAAGAAATAGGATCGCCGTTGCCGCCGTGGAAGCGCAAACGATGCATCAAAACGAAAGGCGCTAGCGTCTTTAAATCGTCTTCGTTTGCGTAATCTCGCCCCTGAAGTAGCGCCCACGCTTTTATAGCTCCCTGAAGCATAAGGGCCGCACGAGTCGATGCACCAAATTGTATAGCGGGGTTTTGGCGGGTGCTTTGAACAATTGCAACAATTGCTTCACGCATCGCAGGGCTCAAATGGACGGAGTTACAAAGCTCACGAGCTGATATGATATCACTTCTGGTGCATATTGGTCGGATGTTTTCAATCGAGCTTTGGATTTCGTGATGTTGTTCAAGAATTTCCACTTCGGTTTTTGCATCTACGTATGACATGGGAATTTTGAGCAGGAAACGATCGAGTTGCACCAAGGGCAGGGGATATGTGCCAGCAATATCCAAAGGATTCTGCGTTCCAATAACAAAGAAAAGTTTATCCAGGGGGTAGGTTACGTTATCAATAGTAACCTGTTTCTCTGCCATACATTCCAAGAATGCCGCCTGTACTTTCGGTCCAGTTCTGTTGATTTCATCCGCAAGAACAACATGGGCAAAGATTGGTCCATGGAGAAAATGAAAATGACCGGTTTGGGCTTCAAAAACATTAACACCGAGAACGTCTCCTGGAAGCATGTCTGGAGTAAATTGAATACGACGAAAAGGAAGAATATACTCTTCGGTCGCGCTGCCTGAATCTTTTGCGATGAGGTTTCCCAGGCTTTTACTAAGAATGGTTTTGCCTGAGCCCGGATAATCTTCAAGAAGAACGTGACCATCCGCAAATAGCGCGGTAAGCACAAGCCGAATAGTATCGTCACGACCTCTGATAATTTTGCTCAAAGCGCCACGGAGTTTTTCGCCTGTCTCGAATGCCGAACTAATATCAGTCATAATTGATTCTCATTCATTATTGTTAATAATCATTCCATATTTTCTGAAAATACCGAATCTGAAAGTTTATTAATAGCCTCTTCCAGAGTGCTTCCAGTTACAGTTTTGTCCTTTACTTTAGGATCTTGTGATTTAAAGCTCAATTTAAAGCCATTGTCCAAACTCATTAAGGTTACTAAGTAAGGAAGTGTACGTGCTTTTTCCACAAAAAAAGGGCTCTTAGTCATTAAGCTTTCTGGAAGACTAACATTCTCGCTCTGAATGTTTACTGGGAGCTTTAATCCATAATTTCTCAAGGCTCCTGGTGAAATTGCAAGAATCTTTTGCGCTATATGGCTATAGTCCGGGTTCTGCGGACTGGTCTTTCGGATGCTGAGCATGAGCGCATGAATGTACATCAAGTGGTCATAAGGAATACGCATTTTTGGAACTATCAGGCCAAGAAGTTGAAGACCCTTATCTTCTAATCTATTTTCAAGGTAGCTTTCGGCTAGATATAAATTGTAATAAATATTTGCATGTTCACGACTGTCGAGACTTTTGAGATTTTTTATCTTCAATGTGAGCATTGAGGGAGGATAGCCCGATAAAAGCTCCCCAAATGTGGGGTATTCGATCAAGCTGTCAGTGTTTCTGATATATAAGTCTTCTATGTCATTTAAATCTTCTGCCAGTATCCGCCTTGCTTGACGGAAATACCAAGCAGATTTTATCCAGTTAAAAAATTTGATTTTTTGCAGGTTTATATAAGAAAAAGCAGAATCAGAGAGGGTTGATTCCAGATGATGATTCTTGTAAGCATAGGCCTGCCCTAAGGATATAAACAGCGCAACTTCTAGATCTTCCAAACTTGAGCCTATTTTGCCAAACCATTGGCGCTTTTCAAGGGCATCATTCAGGTAGTTTAGTGATTCATCAATGTTTCCAGCATGCAGAGCTATGCGTCCTCTTGCCAGTGCAACAAGGGCCTTGTGCTCTTCTCCATTTCTAAGAGGATATTGAGCAACACAAGCTTCAAAGGAATCCATGGCCCGTTTCGCTGCAGGAAGATTTAATTCATCAATGTAAATGAGCGCGAGATTTAAACTTGGTAGAACATGTTCACATCCATCAGGCAGACTTGTGGCTCGAAGCCAAGAACGCTCAGCATCCTCTTCTCTAAAAATTTCTTTGTATACTTCCCCTGAATTGTTAAGTGGAGTGGCTGGTTGTCCAATTCGTCCCATGGAAAGTTCATAGGTAATAGCTTCCCGAAAAACCTTCAAGGCAGCTTCCCGCTCCCCGTGCATTGATAACAATATTCCAAGCATATTAAGAGTGCGTCAGGGTTCTGATGCGTCTTCGACTCCTTGCCTGGCAACTTTTATGGCTTCCTCAATTTTTCCAAGTTTCATCAACACCCAAGCTCTGGATCCGGAGTACCAAGGTGCTGTGTAGCCGTAACTGCTAAATTCATCAAGTGTGCGGAGAGAGCCGTTATAATCATCCAAATTTAGACGAATCTGAGAAATCAAATAAAGTAATTGTTGATGAGACATCCGATCGCCGGTCTCATTATAGGGTGGATATCCTTTTGTTTTATAAAAAAGATCGAGGGCTCGTTTCGCATATTTTAAAGAAAGGCGGAAATGCCCTACGTGATCTAAATAATAGCCTGAGAGCATTAAATGGGCTCTATAGTCTAAAGGGTCTCGTTGAAGAGCCCTTAGTAATTTTGTACGAGCATCAAGCAGCCTTTCATCGTCAAGCAAAACTGCCGCTTCAAGGATAAGTTGCTTTGCGCTCTTGTCTTTGTCCCCCTCTTCATTCGTGGTTATTTCAAAACTGCTATTGTCAAAGGGATCGAAAGGATCCAAAGTCTCTGCTTTTAGCTCGTGAGCGCGAGTTAAAAGACAGAAGATAAAGCTTAGTAGTAGAGTCGGAAGCTTGGGAATTTCGAATGTAGGGCGCATGTAAATCGTCATTACCAGCCCCCTCTGCTTAAAAAGCGTATTAATGAGTTTGGATTAAGGAATGAAAGTAAACGGATTAAGAATTTCACTTTTTTCAATGAATTAAGACTTTCCATGCCATTCTTAACTAATTCATTTTTCTCAGTACCCTTTAGTCCGTCTTTAGAATAAACGAGAAGATTTAGCTTGTCTGTTAAAGCTGTGAAGTTGATCTCACTTGTTCCTGCGATGCGCCTTGAAAATTCTTCTCTTGTTTCACCTTCTGTGCGGAAGTAACCCAAATCCATCAATCGAGCTATTATTGATCGATACAATCTTTTAAGAGTTTTCTCGGGAGAGGAAGGTAAAAGCCAGCCATAAATAAGAAAGACCTTAAGGAAGAGTAGAACGCTTAAAAGTCCAATTACTCCTATCAACAATTGCCTTTTTGACGGAAGAGTTATGTTTATAAGATTGCCTTCATCGCTACTTGCCTCACCTTTGAGAATGTCTTTAGGAAGTATTAATTCCCCGGGCTCAAGCATTTGCATTAGTTCTTCAAGCAGCTTGGAATCAACAGGGGTCTCTGCATGGCTTTCCACTTTCTCTGGCTGTACATCAAAGGGGATCCAACCCTTGCCTTGTATATAGATCTCAGACCAGGCATGTCTGTCACTCATACGAAGCAGGATGTGTCCATCTTTTGATTGGCTTAAATCGGTTAAATAACCAGTCCCTATTCGCGCTGGAATGCCAAGTGAGCGAAATAAATAGACCATTGCATGGGCAAAATGCACGCAATATCCCCTTAAGTCACCGAACAAAAATGGAGCCACGGGATCGTCGTCTGGGCTAATATTATGGTTGGGTGTTAATGTATAAGTTGCATTCTTTGAAAACCAGGCCGAAATAGCCCTGGCCTTTTCAATAGGAGAAAGCAGGTGACCTGCTATTTTTAACGCGAATTCCTTATAGCGAGGATCTGGGTGTTCTTGGAGATAGAGGTCGCTCTCTTTTATGGACCACCTTGGATCTCCAACGGTTGCGTCTGATAATTTGTCTAGTGAAAAAGTTGGCACAAGAGATGTGGCCTGATATGCCAGGCGAAAACGCTTAACATTTGGATTCTTCAGTTGTTTGAGAGAGATTGGATAGTCAATAGCGAAGGCTTCTTTGTGATCGGCCAGCAGATATATAGATTGAACTAGAGCTTTTCGCTCTTGTAGCTCATGATCTTCCTCCCTTGCATATTCATATCCTGGGGAGATGTTGCTCACATCTTTGTCAAACTCGTGTGGGGCTATTACCAGTTCTTTGCCATTGAATTGGGAAAGGGCAGTTTCGCGAAGATAGAGCATGGGAGTGAAAGGATTCTCTTTGTAATCTCCTTCCAGTCGAACTAAAGCAGCGGGCTGATTGGTAGTGCCCAATGCAGAATGAAAACCCAGCGGACTTAACCCCTCCCTGCTCTCTTGGCCTACACCATTTGCAATTCGAGTAAGTGCTACCTTGTTATAAAAGCCATATACTCCTCTTCCAATTACAAAAAACAAGAAGATGCCGGCAATGATTGTTGTTAGGGCTGAAAAAAACCATCGAGAAGAACGGTGTACAAACATCTTTGTGTGCGTTTCATTTGCAATTGGTCTTTCTGGAAGAGTGGCGCAGTAAAAATACATAAGAAGTGCGGTAACTGCTAACAAGCCTATCCATATTAAGAGTTTCAACTGCTCAAGACTTAAGTTCCAGGATAGGGTGTTGATTATAAGTGGTGCGTCGAAATGATAATTCCTATGGGCTGACAATAGGGTTACTATTATAAAGACGAAGCAAAGAGCTTCTAGCGTTAGAATCTGGCTAAAGCGCCAGAAATACCAAGTTGTGAGGGCGGCAATGGAAAGATAAAGGAGGAAGACTTTTGCATGAGAAAAGAATACAAAAGATCCAAATACATCCCCGCTGGAATTTTTTGATAACTCGAGTAATCCTTCAATCCAAAAAAGAGCAAGCCAACAAAGAAAAATTAGCAACCAAAAACTAAGGCTTCGAAGTTTTGAAAACGCTAATCTTGAAGCAACGATAACACCGATTGTAGTCCCAATGCCTAGCAAAAGGGGGTTAGTTCCGGGTTTAACAAGACTGTCGATTACAAAGATTAATAATATGAAAAATGCGATGCGGAACAGCAACACAAGAAAGAAGGCCAAACGGTTGCATTGAGGATCGAAGATATTCTTGTCAAAGATTAGCTTCATTAGACTATTATAAGTTCCCAATTGCTCTTGTTACAGATCTCAAAAAATTCCCGCATCTTTTCAACTTTTATGAAAGATTTTGGAGATGTTTGATGCCAAAACAGAGAGATAAATTTATCCTTTAGAGTAGACGGACTTGTGCGAAGACTTGTGATATCTCTCTCTTGAGAGATTACAAAGACTGGCTCGATCTGTCTTGACGAAATAAGGGATGTAAGTTGCAAAAGCGTATCAAGCATTCCAGGCGTCGCCAGTCGTTCTTGCGACATAAAGAAGAGAATTTTCACTAAGCGCGTACTATTTAAGCTCTTTGAAATATCATTTATGAAAGTCCTTAAGGAGCCCAGAACATCTTCAATAAGCCAGGCTTTTTCTATGAGCATATCCAGAGCCTCTTCTGCGTTTTTTGCATAACATTCTTCTGTAAAGGTGCTAGCCCCGAGGAAAGGTTCTAAATCCAAATCCTCCAAGAGACGCATGTAAGCCACTGCTTGACTGCAAGGAGAGTCTTCGTGTTCGTTTGCTATTACAAATAAAACCACTTGCCACTCGGGGCTAAAAGAGGCCTCCGGATGACGAGAAATGAGCTCTCTGGATTTGGCGTATACTTTCCAAAGTATTTTTTTTATGCCATCAGAAGGATGATAGCGCTTCAGATCAAAAGGTTCTCCATGTCGGTTTGTCACATCAATCGCAACATCTCCACTTCTATGGCAAGAGCTCATAGGTGGTACTGGACTACAATCGATCGGAGCAGGTTTCACTTTGAAGGCATGTTGGCAATCTAAATCCCATGTGAATTTACTGAACGCAAACTGATCTCGCAGTTTGCATTCACATCGCAGAAGTTTCCATACCCCACGGTGGGGGAAATTGAGAGAAAGATGAAGTTGGGCAGGAGCTGATGCAGTTCCGGAAATTAAAAAAGGAGGAATTGGAGATTCCGAATTATTGAATACAAATCTGAGTTCGATTAGAAAAAAAGGAAACAAGTACCTCTTTGAGATTTTAAAAAGTCCTTGGTAGGGTCTACCAGCTATTATCCCCTCATCTAGAGGAAGAGGGGATGTTTCAGATGAGGCAAAAGATAGAGTCAAATTCTTTTTGAGGAAGATCCCTTGAGCAACCACAAGAGCTGCGGTTGTAAGAATTAGAAAAAGGAGCGACAACGCGAGAACGGTTGCAATGATATCAGCTTGAAAAAAGGCAGGAACCGCAAGAAGATAAAGCCCCAGAAGCAGCAACAGAAAACCTCGCAAGCTAAGAATAACTTGCGCTTCCTTTGTAAGCAGAACTAATCGTTTGAGTATTCCCATATGAAAAAGGCTATAAAGTTATGCTAAATATGTCTAGAATGGGAATCTAGAGGTTATTCTCATCCATTTTTTTAGAAATGAATGATGTAGGTTTTATTAAAAGTCTAAACAAAGAAGGGGTTATCCACTTTGTTTTTACGCTCTTCAGTCGTGACATAAGGTTCTTTTGTTCATAATTTTGACCTTTCCCTGTTCATATGAAATTACTTTATAGTATTTTCATATGGGCATGAAAATGCCATTAAAGTTATGCTAAAAATGTCTAGAACAGAAGGTCGTTGCTGCAATTAGAGGTGTTTATGAAAAAGCCGAAAAAAGAAGAAATTATGCAACGCTGGTACAAGAGACGCTTTATCTTGCCAAATGCGGTTACTGTCGGGAACATGTTTTGCGGCTTCCTCACCATAGTCTATGCGACCTCCGGACGCTTTGATAAGGCTTGTATAGCAATTGCATTGGGTATTCTGCTCGATGGCTTTGATGGAAAGGTTGCACGGAAACTAAATGCCACTTCAAAGTTCGGAATGGAATTTGATTCCTTGTCTGATGTTATCACCTTTGGAGTTGCGCCTGCTGTGCTAATGTATAATTGGTGTTTTAAGACTTCAGCAGATGAGTTTGGAGTCCTGGTGAATTTTATTTATCTAATATGCACTGCAAGCAGGTTAGCTCGTTTTAATGTGACAGAACCAGATCTTAAACGCTTTTGCGGACTTCCTAGTCCAGCAGCGGCGGCAGGAGTTGCCTCGTTTGTCTTTTTAGATCCCATTTCACGTGACAGCATTTGGCTAACAGGAATAGGGGCGGTCGTCATGCTGTCCCTTGCTTATCTTATGGTTTGCCGCATTCCTTACATCAGCATTAAAGTCTTTCAGATGAAGAGTATGCCTCTTAGGGGGCGTCTAGCAATAGGTCTGGTCATTGCACTGGTGTGGTGGAAACCCCAATGGAGTCTATTTTTGCTTTCAGCAGGCTACGCGCTTAGCGGTCCAGTAGCTTTGTTTCTTTCATCCAAAAGGAAAATGGGAATATCTCCCCAAGAA
>JAAZON010000437.1 GCA_012797725.1 SAR324 cluster bacterium
ATGATTCCACTAGGCTCGAATCTTCCGACCTTTTCTCTAATCGACACTGCTTCTCAAAAAATAATTAATGTGCCAGGAGAGGATCCCTACGAGGCAACACTTATCATGTTCATTTGCAATCATTGCCCATTTGTTGTTCACATTAGACAAGAACTTATTAAAATTGCCAAAGACTATACCGGCAAAGGCCTTAGAATGATTGCTATTAGTTCGAATGACATCGACAACTACCCTGAAGATTCACCTCAAAAAATGGCAGAATTGGCAAAAAAGGAAGGCTTCCTGTTCCCCTATCTGTACGACGAAAGCCAGGATGTCGCCAAAATGTTTTCGGCAGCCTGCACTCCCGATTTCTTTCTCTATGATAGCAAACTGAAACTTGTTTACAGAGGGCAGCTCGATGACTCACGCCCTGGAAACGGCTTACCCGTAACAGGCAAAGACTTAAGAACTGCAATTAATGCGACCATCTCAGGAGGACAAGTAAATCCTAAACAGCATCCAAGTATCGGATGCAATATAAAATGGAAATAATGCTCTCTTGGCTTCTGTGCAATTGGGGGGTGTCGATCCTCTGTCGAGTAAGCTTTTCTATTTAGCACTCGAAACAAGTTGCCTTAAATAGTTGCACCACTCACTCATCCCCTTACCACTCTTTGCGCTCGTTTCAAAGACCCTCGCCTGGGGTGCGATTTTTTTCAGATTCGAAAGGCAAGCCTTTCTTTTCCACTGAACATGGGGAGCTAAGTCAATTTTTGTGATAATTACAACATCCGCAAGCGAAAAAACTGTTGGATATTTGAGAGGCTTATCCTCTCCTTCAGTCACGGACAAAAGAACGACCTTTTGATCCTCTCCAAGATCAAAAACAGCGGGACATATCAGGTTCCCGATATTTTCTATGATTAACAAATCAGTATCTGCGCCAACGACATCCTTAACTACCGATGCAACATCGTCAGCATTTAAATGACAAGTATTACCCGTGCGGATCTGTTTGACCCTTGCCCCCTTTCCTGAAAGTCTTTTGGCATCGTTATTAGTCTCTTGATCTCCCACCAGGACTCCGCATTTCAATGAATCTTTTAAGGCTTTCAAGGTCTTTTCCAAGAGATATGTCTTGCCCGATCCCGGAGAAGAGATGAAGTTAAGAGCAACTATGCCTTGTTTCTTAAGGCTCCCTCTCAGCTTTGCAGCTATCACATCGTTTTTTTCAAGAACTTTTCTAGCAAGTTTCACTTTTTTTGTTTTTGCGCCACCAGATTTTTCAAACTTTGGCATTATTTAACCTCCATTGATTCCAAAAAAAATTCACGGCCTTCAATAATTTTCACATTCCTGCTTCCACAAAACCTACACATAAGAATGGGGATTTCAGGCTCACAAGATTTTTCACAATCCGAACATCTGACTTTCACAGGAATTTCTTCAATCAAGAGCTTAGACCCTTCAAGGGCGGTGCCTTCACAGGCAAGAGGGAAACAAAACTCCAGCGCTCCTTTATCAATACCAGATAACTTCCCTATTGAAACCGAAATGCTCGCCACCTTCTCTGCCTTATGCTCTTTCAACAAGGCCTCAACTTGACTAACTAATGATGTCGCCAAGGAAAGCTCATGCATCAGCAGATCCTCGGAAGCAATTCCCCTTGAGGCACATCAACCAAGCGCTTACCACCAGCCAAGGTTTCAAGGATAAGTCTCGAGGAACCTCTTTCCACATGCCCAATCTGCACGGCTCCTTTGCCCTCACTTAGAATTTGCCACCTCAAAACAATATCCTCTGCACATGAAGGATCACAAATCACAATTAATCTTCCCTCACAGGCAACATGCAAAAGATCTATTCCAAGCATTGATGAGATGGCCAGAGCTTGCGGAGAAAACGGCAAAGAATTTTCTTTTAGGATAATATCTAGTGGAACATTTGAAAGGATCTCATGTAATACCGACGCTAAACCACCACGAGTGGG
>JAAZON010000438.1 GCA_012797725.1 SAR324 cluster bacterium
AATAGAAGCAAAGAGCTGCTCGAGGGTTTTTAAGAAGGCTTTGCCCTTTAATTGATTCCAGATTTGTATAGAACACGAATCCTTTTTCATCAAAGCCCTTCAAGAGAACCATTCGGGATTCCGGAAAAGCATCGGGGCCTAGGGTTGAAAGACACACAGCATTTGGAAACTCGGTGGTAAAAGACCATCTTGCTGATTTAAGCCAGCGAGCAAACTGCCTTATAGGATTTGGGTCCAGATTTTCTTCTCTTAGCTTATCCCTGAAAAGGAGCCAGGGATGCATCAACACGAAGAGAAACTCCTGAATAGTGGAAAATTTCCTAATTTTCGAAAAGATCTCGGAAAGATTTGCCAAATTGAGCTATCCCTTGCTAAAAGATTTTAAACCAAAGAAATCCTGACATGTATTCCATACATAGGCAATGACGGCAGTTGTTAGCGTTTCCCCTAAAAAGTGGCTTTCAATAACAGTGCTCCTATGCTATTTGCATGAATTAACTGGCACCATTATTGAGTAGCCGGTTGCTACGTTTGAAGCGATCTCTACATGCCCTATCAATGAGGCATGAGAGATTGCCCCGCGTGGATCTCTTATGCATTTCTTAAGATTATTCTTGTGACTTATAACACAGTACATGCTCCAAAAAGAAAGGTACAATGGCAAAATACAGTCTGGGACTTGATTACGGTACAAACTCGGTTCGCTCTATCCTCGTTGATGTTAAGAATGGGCACGAGCTTGCAACATCGATATGGAACTACGCTCACGGTACTCACGGCGTGATTCTTTCAAAAGATCCAAATCTTGCTAGACAGCACCCAGCTGATTATGTGAAGGGAGCAGAAATAGTAATCAAGTCTGTTCTTTCAATTGCAAAGAAAAAACTTAAAAGCTTTAAGCCTAGCGATGTAATTGGAATTGGAGTCGACACCACTGGCTCCACTCCCCTTCCCGTCGATGAGAGAGGAAAACCCTTGGCTTTTTACAAGGACTTTGCAAATGAGCCTTCCGCAATGGCGTGGTTATGGAAAGACCATACAGGTGTTAAAGAAGCAGCCGAAATAACAGCTAAAGCGCGAAAGACGAGGCCAAAGTATTTGGCAAAATGTGGAGGAACCTATAGCAGTGAGTGGTTCTTTAGCAAAATCTTTCACTGCCTTCGCAATAATCCAAAGGTTTTTAATGCAGCCTACACCTGGGTGGAGATTGCAGACTGGATACCAGCCATGCTTTGCGGAACTGAAGCTCCCGATAAAATAAAAATTGGTATTTGTGCCGCTGGTCATAAGGCCATGTATAATGACGCATGGGGAGGCTACCCTGATGCCGCATTTCTTGCTTCACTAGACAAGCGACTTGGTGTTCTACGTTCTAGGCTTCCAGAGAAGGCTTATACAATTAATGAAGCTGCAGGATATCTGAGTCTAGAATGGGCGCGAAAAACAGGTCTTAGGCCAGGAACTCCGGTAGCTGTTGGCGCATTTGATGCTCATTTGGGTGCTGTAGGTTCTGGAATAAAGGAAGGCACACTGGTGAAGATTATTGGCACCAGTACCTGTGACATGATGGTGAATCCACTGACGAAAAAACTCGCCGATGTTCCTGGAGTCTGTGGGATTGTAAAGGGTTCTATACTTCCAGGCTTCTATGGTCTTGAAGCTGGCCAATCCGCTGTCGGAGATATCTTTAATTGGTTTGTTGAGTATATCAAACCAGGTGGCGAAAAGAGCGCAAAGCACGAGATCCTAGAGGCTCAAGCATCAAAGCTTCGGCCGGGGGAAAGTGGTCTTCTAGCCCTTGATTGGAACAATGGAAATCGAACCATTCTTGTCGATCAGCGATTAACTGGGCTCTTGGTTGGGCAAAGCCTTTATACAACGCCTGCAGAAATCTATCGGGCATTAATTGAAGCAACAGCCTTTGGCGCACTGACAATCATTAAAAGGGTAGAAGAATACGGTGTTAAGGTCTCTCAGATTGTAAACTGTGGCGGCATAGCAGAGAAGAGCCCTCTTACTATGCAAATATATGCTGATGTGACTGGAAGGCCAATGAAGATATCCAGAAGCGCTCAAACATGTGCGTTGGGAGCGGCCATTGCCGGAGCTCTTGTGGCTAGAAAGAAAGGGGGAGGCTACGACACAGTTCAAGCGGCACAAAGAGCAATGACTGGACTAAAGCCTAAGGTATACAAGCCAAATCCAAAGGCGCATGCAATTTATAAGGAACTATACTCTTTATATCGCAGCATGCATGATGCTTTTGGGACCACAAAATGGAAGGGCAATCTTAGTGGTATCATGAAAAAGTTAATTGAGATTCGTGAACGGGAGCGTTAATGCTTGAAGAATTGAAAGGTCAAGTATTTGAGGCTAATTTAGAGCTTGTACGACAAGGCCTTGTTATTTCCACTTTTGGGAATGTCAGCGGAATCTCGAGGGAAGAAGGCCTTGTTGTAATAAAGCCTTCGGGTGTTCCCTACGAAGTCATGAGGCCTGACGATATGGTCGTGTTGTCCCTCGAAGACTCTAAAATAGTGGAGGCTCAACTTAAACCAAGTAGCGACACTCCTACGCATGTGGAGCTTTATAAGGCTTTTCCTCATATTGGCGGCATAGTTCACACTCATAGCTGTTTTGCAACGGCCTGGGCTCAATCTGGTCGCACGATTCCTCCTCTTGGCACAACACACGCAGATTATTTTAGAGGAGCTGTTCCATGTACAAGGCCTCTATCTAATGAGGAAATCCAATTTGCTTATGAACAGAACACAGGTCTTGTCATATGCGAGTGCTTCAAAGGTCGAGATTTAACTGAAGCACCAGGGGTGCTCGTGGCTCAACACGGCCCATTTTCATGGGGAAAGGATCCCAATGATGCAGTTCATAATGCAGTCCTCTTAGAGTATATCGCAAAACTTGCAAGCGAAACTTTGAGAATAAATCAGAGCCTTCCTCCCATATCGACAACTCTGCTAGACAAACATTTCCTAAGAAAACATGGTTCGGGTAAGTACTATGGCCAGAACTAAATCTAAGTAAAAGGATATCGGAGACAGTGCAGCTCAGCAACTTATTTCGCCGAAAAGCGGTCGAGGAAATTCTAAATGATGCCGCCAAAGATCATTCCTCAGAGGTTACGACTCTAAAAAGAGATTTAGGTGTCATGGACCTGACTGCCTTTGGCATAGCAGCTATTATTGGTGCTGGGATTTTTACTACTATTGGAAATGTAGCCTATAATGGCGGCCCGGCTTGTATCTTTCTTTTTCTTTTCACGGCCATCGCGTGTGCATTCTCTGCCTTTTGTTATGCAGAATTTGCTTCTCGAATTCCAATTGCGGGCTCAGCCT
>JAAZON010000439.1 GCA_012797725.1 SAR324 cluster bacterium
ACAGACCTCATTTCTGTGTACAGAGAATGACTCTCGAGACAGAAAATAGCACCGAAGTGGAGGTGAAGACAGGTATTGACGCAGATGTCAGGACGAATGGTTACAAACATTTTGCAGAAATTAGCCCATTTGAAAACTCAAGCAAAGAATTTGGCATAGAAGTGCTAAGTGACGTTGGCGACAAGATATCAATACAAACAAGACTTTCAGGTTCCATAAAAGATTGGATTTGTGAAACAAGCGCTGAAACTGTCTTTTCAAAAGGCAGGATTCAAATAGACGCAGGAGAAAAGCTAGTTGTTGAGAAGCGAAGTTTCGTAAAAACAAGCCGAGACTTGGTGTCATCTAGTGACAATGATCTAAGAGATATTGAAAAGCTTTCATTTGAAGAACTGCTAGGAGAGAACAACAAGGTATGGGAGAAGCGTTGGGAAGATTCTGACGTGGTCCTTAATGGAAATAACTACGCACAGCGTGCATTAAGGGTCTCTTTGTATCATCTTCTCAGGGCACATGTTCCAAATGACAGTCGAGTAGCAATCGATGCCAAAGGTTATGCAGGTGAGGCTTATTGGGGGCGCTTCTTCTGGGATACAGAGATGTACTTATTGCCGTTCTTTACAGCGACAGCGCCTGAGAAGGCTAGGACTCTTGTTGATTTTAGAGTACAAAGCTTAGAGGGTGCTAAGCAAAATGCAAAACGATATGGATATAACGGTGCTCGCTACGCGTGGGAATCTGACTCTCAAGGCATAGATTGCTGTCCAAATTGGCAATATGGAGATCATGAAGTTCATATAACGGCCGATGTCGTATATGGCCTATCTTATTTTGCTCACGCAACAGGAGACTTGGATTACCTTAAAGATAAAGCATCCGAGGTGATATTAGAGACCGCCAAATACTGGATGGAGAGAATTGATATCAATACAAAAACAAAGCAGCCAGTGCTTCTTGGAGTCATGGGGCCTGATGAATATAAGGCTATTAGTAATAATAATTTTTATACAAATCTAATGGTGAAGTTTGCGCTTGAAACTGCAGCTTCAATTGCTAAGGAAAAGAAAGCGCCCGAGTCGGAATGGAGAGCCTATGAAAAGACAGCCGAAATGCTTCCTCTTCTTAAACGTGAAGATGGTCTCTATCTTCAATGTGAAGGTTTTGACGATCTAGCAGAACCTCAGTTTGAGGTTCTTTGGAAGGATCGTTCAAAGCCTTTTGCCGCACAAGTTTCACAGGAGCGCCTTTATCGTTCCAAATGCCTAAAGCAAGCAGATGTGCTTATGGCAATGTATCTATTTCCATCTCGTTTTAGCAATGAGGAGTTGCAGAAAGCATGGGATTATTATCTTCCATACACAACTCATGATTCATCACTATCTACCGCAATTCACGCAATATTGGCATGTCGTCTTGGGAAAATGGATGAAAGTTGGAAATTTTGGATGACTAGCTGCGGTATTGATTTAGATGGTGGAGCAGCAGAAGGAATTCATATAGCAGGAGCCGGAGGGAATTGGCTGGTAGTAGTTTTTGGTTATGCTGGTTTGCTCTCTCCGCTTGAGAGTGAGACTTTGACCTTTAATCCAAGAATCCCTGAACAACTTCAGAGTATAGAATTCCCTCTTTGCTGGCGGAATGCGAAAGTTAGGGGCAAAATGTCTAAAAATATAGTCCGCATAGAGAACAAAGGTGAAACAGAAATTGATGTGACTGTATGGACTAAGACGAAATCGATTAAAGGTGCAGAAGCAATATCTTGGGAATTATAGAAGCAAATGATTAAAGGTGTAATTTTTGATTTAGATGGGGTGCTGGTCTCGACGGATGAGTATCATTATTTAGGATGGAAACGGGTATCTGAAGAGGAAGGTTTTCCTTTTGATAGGGAGCTCAATCATAGACTTCGAGGGGTGAGCCGGATGGAGAGCTTGGACATCATACTGGAAGCTGCCGGCATGCAACTTGAAAGAGCAGAAAAAGAAATAATCGCTGCTCGAAAAAATGGATATTACCGTGAATATCTAGAATCAATTGATAAAGCAGCCCTGCTTCCAGGTGCAGAAGAAATACTCCATGAGTTAATCCGGCTCGGCATAAAAAGAGCCATTGCCTCTTCAAGTAAGAATGCAAGGCTGATCGTTGAGAGAACAGGAATTTTAGATCTTGTTGATGAAATAGCTGATGGTAATGATATTAACGAATCCAAACCATCCCCTGAGGTCTTCTTGATCGCAGCAAAAAGGCTTTGCTTAGATGCAAGCGAATGCCTTGTGGTGGAAGATGCTGAGGCCGGAGTCGAAGCTGGGCTTAGAGCAGGAATGAAGGTTCTAGGGATAGGAAGCAGGGATATGCTAAAAAATGCTCATCTCGTGGTCGAGAATTTGTCCAAAATAACAGTGGGTAGAATGCTTTCTATTTGAACAGAATAGATCCTATGAAGCAAACTAGAAATGGTGCATAAATAAAAGAAGAACAATAACCTAATTGGCAGCAGAGTTGACAGCTGCTTTTTTTAAAGAATGTTAAAGATATGCGGTTTCCCGAAATAGGCAATAGTCAAGCTGTTACGGCAACTACTGCAGTCTTGTTAAATTCATCCATTTGCTCTGTACCTATTTCCGCTCCAGCGAACCAACTTTGCAGGACTATTATGCGATTTTGCGAAGAGCGTGACAAAGAACATCTTGAGGAATCTCTGAAGAGTTTAGCTCCATATATCCAAAGTGAAGTTCTAAGCTTTGAGAAACTTAAGAAAGAAGTCTCCGTCTCGGGCAATATTACGCATGTTACGTCAATAGTGAATAGGAAAAATGGAATAAGCCCCCTATTGTTTTGGACACAAATAGCGGTAGGTAAGAAAGAAGATTTTAAGTATTATTTTTCAGGCGAGTCTACCACATCATTCAATATTACCGAACCAAATGGTCTTAATCGCTCCTTAGATGATGGTCCTGTAACATTGAGGTGCTTTGATGTTCTGCTCTTGTTTTCAAGACATGCCGCCAAGAGACTTTGTGGTCATCTGGTGCGAGAGGGAGATGAAATTAAGCCTTTAATCGATGAAAAAACAGGACTCGTATTTGAGGAAGTCTTGAAGGAAGAGATGAGGAAATCTCTTTATGTTCCGGCTTTTCTTTCCGCTTGCAAAGTCTTCGGTATTAAAGATGGGGTTGACTATTATAAGAATTGTGCCAATGGCGAAGTGAATTATGCGAGGAACGCTGGCCTGTGGTATCTATTAGCTCCTTATCTTCATGTATGTCTGCAAAAAAATGCTAGGGAACTCAATGGAAGTGGTGATGTTTATAGGGAATCTCTTCTTTACATTTCGATAAGTGCTCACACAAGGATGGATCCAAGTGCTGGATGGCGTTTCCGAGATTTTAGAAGAGATCCTGATGGACAGATTTATCTTTCAGACGCAGTCCCGGTTGCTGATGATATAGGTGCAATCGTAATAACAATTTCTCGTGCAAGAAATTATGGGGATGAAACGTATTTAATGATTCGCTTTCCTGGGCGAGAGCTCATGGGGTAGGACTTGTGGATTTGCGACATCCTTGGCTCGTTCTCCCCTTTCCGCTATGAATTTGCAGGAATTGTTGAAATGGGTTTCGATATGTCCCATCTCAATAATCTCCAATCTTG
>JAAZON010000440.1 GCA_012797725.1 SAR324 cluster bacterium
AATTCTTTTCCATGGCACAAGAGGAAACTGTAGTAGCGAAACATGAGGATAGCCAGAGTGGGTTGGCCCCTAATAAAGTAACGGCCAAGACGTCGGAGGACAAGGATATTGTGCTTAAGGATGCAATGTATTGGTCAAAAGCTAGTCCAATAGTTGGTTTTCTAGTCTCTTATGATAATGAAGAGAATGGTGAGGCCTTCGAATTGCGCCAGGGGCGAGTAATAGTAACATCAGAGAAGGCAGCCCACGGGGACTATTTTGTGATAGCAGATGAAACAGTGTCCCCTATGCATGCGATTCTAAGAATTACAAGCACGGGGGAAGTTCAGGTGCTGGATCAATTATCCGAGTTTGGAACAAAAATTAAGCGATTGGGTTTTGATGAAACTGAAGACTTGTCAGGAGAAAGAAGTCCTGTTGGGCATGGTGATGTTGTGTGGTTTGGTAAACGTTCTTTTCATGTTTGTATGGTGGTGCGCCAACGGCAATAACGATGTATGACAGAAGAACACCTTATAAGTTTACAACCAGGAACTGTCATTGCAGGACGGTATGAAGTTGTAAAATGTCTGGGAGCTGGCAGCATGGGATTAGTGTATGCATGCCGTCATCGGGAGCTTGCCGGGCATCTTGTTGCGGTGAAGGTGCTTTTCCCTGAAGTTTCTCAAGACCGAGTTGCTGCAGCAAGGTTTCGAAATGAGATCTTCGCCTCTTATGGAGTCTCGCATCCTAATGTTGTGCGAGCTTATGAGTATATAAGAGATGGCGATCTTGTGGCCTATACCATGGAATATGTGGGAGGAGGCGACTTGGCCGATCGCTTGTCAAGAAGTCGCGAGTTGATGCAAATTCCCGAAATTATCAAGGTATTAGATCAAATGTGTAATGGTGTACAGGCCATTCATGATTCTGGGATAGTGCACCGAGATCTTAAGCCTGAGAACATTCTTCTTACAAAGGAAGGTGATGTAAAAATCGCCGATTTTGGTATAGCACGAACGGGACATGGCCCGAAACTTACAGAACATGGAGGTGTCGTAGGTACTATCGATTATGTTAGCCCTGAGTACATTTTGAATTCTCAGGTGGATTGGCGTTCGGATATATACGCGATTGGTATATTGGGATACGAGATGTTAACCGGAGATTCTCCTTTTAGAGGGGACAGTGTTTATGCGACTATGACAAAACGTCTGAAAACAGATCCCGAAGTTCCAAGTAAAATACGACAAGATTGTCCACCTGAGCTTGATGCCATAATCTTGAAAGCAATGAAAAGAGATCCAGAAGCGCGTTATCAGTCAGCGAGTGCGATGCATTTCGATCTGGAGCCACTTCTTCAAAAATTTGGAAGTCAGGGATCTTCAACAACTCAGTACAAAACGACCCAAGGCAAAGGAAGAAGACTTACAAGTGTGCCTGACGCTTCCGATGAGGATGCCACGCAACCTGTCAAGCCGCGCACTATTATAAATCAGCCTCAGACTTCGAATCTGGAATCAAGGGGTAAGAGCGGATCGGGAAGAGTAGTGAGACAAAACGCCAGAGATTCGGCCTCATTTATGACTCTTCGTACTGAAGAAAGTATAAGGCATGAACGAAGAAATGCCTTTCCATGGGAGAAGCCTCAACAGGCAGCAAGGATTAATACATCCTCTCGATTAGGTTTTTCAAGCCAGCCTATAGTGGGTGCAGAAGCAACAGTATCTTACACGTCTAAGCTACAATCAGTTGATGAAACTGTGGAAGATGCAGTGGAAAATGATACAGCCATCATTACTGAGAAACGGGGAATTGATGGAGTCATGGGGCGCATGGACAGAGCGACCGATACGCATGTCCTTTCTACTACTATAGATACAGAGCGTATGCGCAAGCTTCATGAGCTTGTGGATAGGTCTCAGCCTTGGGATCTTGTAGATTTTCTGCGCTTGACCTTAGCTGTTTTATTCGGACTTTGTGTGGGATTGCTTATTGTCAATTATGTGTCGGAAGATGTATTTGGAGAGAAGGGAATCATGTCGAGTGTTTTAAGTGCTCAAAGTGGAGAGCGTGAATGAAGATTCTGATTGTTGACAGTACGGCAGAAGCACAGGCGTTTTGTTATCGTCGCCTGGAGTCCTTCAGCCAGCTTGATAAAGAGACTCTTGATTTGCAAGTTCGGCTATCAAACGATCAAGAAGCCATGAAGTATATGACAGAGGCCGATGTCCTTATTTTGGGCTCCGGCCTTGGTCAAACAGGAGTCGTTTTGGCCAAGCAAGCGATGGTAGCAGTCCCATGGCTCCATATTATTATGTTTGTCACCGATGAGTTGTATGGAGGTGGGGCCTTTAGAGCTGCCCAGGCAGTGGGTGTCAGAAAGGTCTTTCCAGATAGCGCTTCCCCAATTGATTTCCTCCAAGAATTAGTAGGTATTCACGCAGAATTTCGACGTGAAGGTCGAACTCGTGAAGGAAAAATAATAGCAATTGCTCATGCCAAGGGATGAGTTGGTGCCACGTCAATGGCTGCAGCTCTTGCTGAGATCTGTAGTGTCTATAACAAGAAAACGATACTTTGGGATCTTGATGTTGAGACAAGAGACTTAAGCCGATCGCTTACTGTGAGTGGTGTTGAGGCGAAAGTGGTCAGTTCCTGGGTGAACGGCGAGAGGGAAATTTCCAGGGAATCTCTTAAGGATGCTCTTATTCCGATTAGTAGTGATGTCTCTGTATTGATGCCGCCGGATCGCATGGCTGAGTCTATGGATCTTGTCTGTCATACAGACGGTATGCTTATAGTTCAACGTATAATCGACCTTGCCAGGGTTCTTTATGATGTGGTTTTAGTGGATACGGCTGGAAGACTTGGTCCAGCTACCGGGGCTATTTTAAGGGCTGCTGATATAGTCCTTATTGTTTTGGACGATACGGTTCTTGGAATAACGGCGCTGGATTTATATTTGAGTTTTGTTAAGTCTTTGGTCGGCGACACCGAAAGGCTTGTTTTTCTGGTAAATGGCGTAGGGTCCGAGTCGTTAAGTACAGAACAAATAGCTGCTGAATTAGAACCGGCTCATCGTTTAGGAGCTGCTCCTTGGCGTTTGGAAAGCATACCAAGAGATTTCAAAGCAGGCCTTTGGCCTGGGAGCGGCAGGACTATGTACAGCTTGTGTCAAAAACATACAAGGTTAATTCTGGAAAACGTGGCAGCTGAACTCGGTATTGGAGGAACAGCGCCTCATAAGGTATCTGCTTTTCAAACGGCTTCTGAAGAGAGTTCAAATAAAAAGGAAAAGAAAGAGAATTGGGTAAGTCGCTTGCTTGGGCGTTAGTTGGAAAACGACGCTCAAAACTTACCATCTACCCCCCCACCACCCCAAACTGAACTCATAGAAGGTTTAATCAATTAATAATATTAGAGATTTCTCAAAGCTCCACTTCGAAAGAAAGCATGGTTCTGTCAAAAGCAGACAGAGCTTGTAATGTACTCAGAGGCTATTTTTATTGTTGTTTTTTTTTAAAATAATCTTATGCTAAGGTTTAATGCATCGCTTGAATAAATAGTTGGAAATTTATATCTAGCGTGTCAAGTCAAAGCATGCTGAACTAACAGGGTGGGAGCTTCCCAAGATAGGGGCGACGAGTTCCCGAGTGTTTTGACACAAGCTTGGATTTTTAGAATATTTAAAGTGGTTAATTTATTTGGAGGAATTCTAATGGAAGCTAGAAGTCTAAAAGGAGAAAAGGGTGCTAGTCTTGTTGAATACGCACTTCTCGTAGCTCTTATCGCAGTTGCATGCATTGTTGCTATTAGGGCTCTCGGATCGAAAGTTTCTACGCAGTTCTCAACTATTACGAGTGCTTTGAGCTAGTTTAATACAAGTTAAAAACTTCGTATTCAAAATATAGAGTGGCAACTGCTGTTTTATTATTGTTGTAGTTTAAATTGAAAACGGCTAAAGTTGCCACTTTTTTCATTTAAGAAGCATCTTTAAATCTAGACAGAAACCCAAAGGTTTTCTTGCAGGGGGTAGTCTCTTGTAGAATGCTGTAGTATTGCATTTGCAGGAATTTTGGTTTTCTAAAAGGTTCCACCATGAGCACTGGAAGCAAAGATAAAGATGCATTGATTAATTTATTCTCCACGCGATCCCTTCAGTCACGATTAATAGAGGGAAGGTCGATAGACTCACTTCCCGCTAATCCAGGGGCATCTTCTGTACCCTCAAGCTCTAATACCACTACGAGGCGCCAAGCTCCTCGAAGTGGAACACAAGCTTCTCTTTCTCCGCTAGCAAGCACCGTGCTTCGTGAAGCTAGGCGAGAACTTGGCAGCGATCTTAAACTTCAACAGGCCCAGCAAGAAGGACAGGGAATTTCCGAAGAGGCGATTGCAGCAGCGGTAGATCGAGTCATTAGAAAGAGAGGGGAGCCTATTGATGATATTGAGCGAGCAAATGTAATAATCCATCTTCAAAAGGATTTGATGGGATGGGGGGTTCTGCAACCTCTTATAGACAATAATGAAGTTACTGATATCCATGTCTATGATTATCAGACGGTGGTTCTTCAGAGAGGCAAGATCAGTGAAATAACAGGACTTCATTGGCCAAATAAGCAAGCATATGTTGCATTCATTGACAGGCTTCTCTTAAGACTTGGGAAGTCACTTACTACACAACAGCACACTGTTGACGCATCCTTTCCAAATGGAATAAGGATCTGTGCCATTCATGAAAGTGTTTGTGGAATTCGAGGGCCCTTGCTTTGTATCAGAATACCAAGGGTTGTAAACGTCTCGCTCGAAGGGCTAGTTTCGTATCAGGTGGCTCCGCCACTAATTGTGAACTACATGGCATCGCTGGTCCGATCTGGCCTTTGCACACAGATGATAGCAGGTGAAACGGGGACAGGTAAAACCACTCTTATTAGGTGCTTAGGCACTCAATTCGGTCCAGATGAATCAATCATTGCGGTTGAGGATACGCCAGAGCTTATCTTCCAGCATCCTTTCTTCCGATCTTTGATCTCGCGTCCACCAAATGCGGAAGGAGTAGGAGAGGTAACTCTTCAAGAGCATATAAAAACCACTTTGAGAATGACCCCAACACGAGTCCTCTTAGGGGAGATGAGAACCCCATATGCTGCTGAAGCTTTTCTTGAAAGTGCCCAAACAGGACATGTTGGGATGTCGACGATTCACGCGAGAAACGCAAGAGAGACGCTTGTTCGTCTAGAGAGTCTTCTCGGTAGAGCTCAAAAATCTGTATCGATAGATATTATCAGGCAACAAATAGCTCTTGCTGTTGATTCTGTCGTATGGATGTTTCGAGAGAAGGGCTCGGGACGGATCCGAATCGGGGAAGTGATTGAGGTTGGGCACTTTGTTGAAGGTGTAATACAGGTTAGACCAATGTTTAAGCTGATAGAGACCGGGGAACGACCAGTTTGGAGGGTTGAGTCATGGTCAAGTAATTTTGATAGCGTGTTAGCTGATGACGGAATTTTCTTAGGAGATCACCCCAGGGAAATTACTTTTAATGATATGGATACTGAATCAAAGAAAGAAAGGCACTAGGACAGACAATGACACCAAGCGCTCTTGTTGTAGTAATTTTAGTGGTATTCTTGCTGGTTGGAGGAGTTATAGTCTGGTTTCTCCTTATGGAGGGATCTGAGAATAGCCCTTACGAACAATTTGGGGAAATACTCTCCGCCCAACGGGGAATACCTGCAGAGACTGCGGCGAAAAAGGCTTTTTTCAGCACCCCAGAAACTGAAGATGAATCAATAGCCGATCGTTCAAAACTTACACTTGCCAAGAAGCTTAGAATGGCTCAAGTGAAAATGAGTCCTGCCATTTTTTGGGTATGGTCTATTGCCATCGGTGTTTTGGCCTTTCTTCTGGCCGTCCAGGTTTTTAATTTATGGGTGTCCTTTCTGTTCTTGTTTGTCGGTTGGTTGATAATGAGCACCTATCTAAGCTGGCGTCTGGATCGACGTTTTAACGCTTTCGATAAAGACTATTCTCAATTCTTGTTGTCTTTGGTTGGTCTTTTAAAGACTGGTATGAATACCTTGACTAGCCTCGGAGCCGCTGCGGAAGGTCTGGAACCGGGGGCTCTTGTCAGGCAAGAAGTTGAGATGATGCTTGAGCGTTTACGATTTGGTGTCCCTGAAGAAAAGTCTATCGGTGCGTTTGGCGAAGATATTAACCACCCTGAAATAGAGCTCTTTGTTCAAGCATTGTTGTTAAATAAAAGGCTTGGGGGAACGCTGTCGGACACATTAGATCGACTTGCTAAACAAGTTCGTCGCCGACAATTTTTCAGGCAGTCTGCTATTGCAGCCATTGGTCTTCAAAAAGGATCTATGTGGTTCATAATTGTGATTCTTGTTTTCTTGGAGTTGTACTTGTTTTGGGTTATGCCAGAAGCGGTCATTGACTCGCTTAAGCATCCTTATGGATGGCTCGGATGGCAAATAGCAATGGTTTTAGCTGCCTTTGGAATCTTGTGGCTAAAACAAGTCGTCAAGATAAGGGTCTGAGTTGTCTTAGAAAGGTTTCATATGACCATAATAATAATCATTGTTGCTGCTCTTGTTCTCCTTGTTTCAGGTGGGGTGCTTCTTTTTATTCTTTTCAAGGGGGACGATGTAGATACTGACGCTTTGATGGGACATGCTGGCAAAGGCATAGGAGCAGAAGCTCTCCGACAGAAGTTGGCTGAAGATGATAAGGGAGAAGAGCTCGCTGCACTCAAGGGCAAAATGCAGAAATCCATAAAGCATCGGAGTAAAATAACCCTTGAAGATAAATTCTTTCAAGCAGGACTCTTTCACCAAAAAGATAGAGAGTTCTTCAGAAAGTTCCGCATTATTTCACCAATTGTTAGTGTGCTTATAGTTGGTGGAGCTATGCTTTTTTTGGGAATGGGGCCTGATATTTTGGTTGTGTCAATAATTTTTGGTGTCTTAATAGGCCTTCAAGTTCCCTTCTCCTGGCTTAATCGTAAAATTATAAGGCGTTCTGAGGATATCCTTTTCTATCTTCCTCTTGTGATTGAACAGATTGTGGTTGGAGTCAGTGCCTCATTGGATATTGCACCATGTATGTCAGTTGTAACCGAGATGGCAGACGAGAGGGGAAGCCATAATCCCGTTACGGAACTTTTGAAACGCACCCAGTTTTTTATGAAGCAAGGTGTTCCTATGGAGGAAGCTCTTACTGAAATTGGGAAAATGTCTGGGCATACAGAGCTCAAACACGCGTTTATGTCTTTAGCTCAGGTGGCTCGCCATGGTGGTGAAGTGACAAAGCAACTGCAGGAACTGGCGGATTCAGTAGCTACCCAAAGAGAAATTAAGATTGACGCAAAGATAAAAAAGTTGGAATTACAAGCGACTGGCCCAGTTGCGCTTGTTTTTTCAGCGTTTCTGATAATTATATTACTTGAATTTGGGCTGCAAGTTTTGAAAGCTTTCTAATGAAAATGGTAGTCTGTGAAACTTTATGGAGCAAGAACCAGTGATGTTATTTTAGCCATATTGGTTGTGGCCATTACAACTATGCTTGTAATTCCGGTTCCAACATGGCTTCTTGACATATTGCTGGTTTTCAATCTCTCTTTTTCTCTGCTTTTGTTGATAGTCGGGCTTTATATGCCCAACTCTCTTGCTCTTCTTGCTTTTCCATCTTTGCTTTTAATCACCACGCTCTTCCGTCTTGCTTTAAATGTAGCTTCTTCGCGTCTTATCCTAAGCGAGGCTTATGCAGGGGAGGTGATTAATGCCTTTGGTTCTTTCCTAATAAGAGGAGAGGTAATAGTCGGGATCATAATATTTACTATAGTAACTATAGTAAACTTTATAGTCATAGCTAAAGGTTCGAGTCGTGTTTCCGAGGTTGCTGCGCGCTTTACGTTGGATGCACTACCTGGCAAACAGATGATGATAGATTCTGACTTAAGAGCTAATCTTATAAATGCTGAAACTGCGCGTCAACGGCGTGAAGACTTGCAGCGAGAGTCCATGCTCTATGGCTCAATGGACGGGGCAATGAAGTTTGTTCAGGGAGACGCCATCGCAGGGTTCTTTGTGATTTTTACAAATATAATTGGCGGAATGTATCTGGGACTCCGAGGGGGTATGAGTTTCTCGGCTGCTGTGCAAACTTACACAGTGCTTACTGTGGGCGATGGACTTGTGAGCCAAATACCAGCTCTTCTAATTTCTGTTTGTGCCGGATTGGTTGTC
>JAAZON010000441.1 GCA_012797725.1 SAR324 cluster bacterium
GCAGACCAAAGATCGGCACAAAGGATTTCAAGCGGCGCTCCTTCAACTGCACCTTGTTTCAGCTTAGTCAGTGCTTCACGTGCTCGTAAGAGACAATCCTTCTGCCTTTCATTCGCGACAATAAGACTGGTCTCGCTCTGAAAACCAAGTGTATTCTTAAGCTCTGCCACCAAAGCATTTGAGAGTTCATCTATCCCTTGGCCTGTTAATGCTGATACTCGAAAGGAAGGAAGAGACAACTTCGACAGCTCTGAGAGGTTATACCTATCCTTAGCAAGATCGATTTTATTCAGTATTAGCCAGAATTTATGCTCTTTATCCTCAATGAATTCCTTGGCGCTTTCGCAACTTTCTGTACTGTCGACCACAAACAAAATGAGATCGGCCCAAGAAAAACGATCCAGAGCTAGTGAAATACCAATTTGCTCGATAGCATCTTCACTCTGTCTAATACCTGCTGAATCACAAAACACAAAGGCTTGGCCATCTATTAAAACATGCTCTTCCAGAAGATCTCTTGTTGTGCCTGATATATCAGTAACTATAGCCCTTGAGCGACCAAGAAATTTATTGAAAAGAGTGGATTTCCCAACATTAGGAGAACCACAGAGCAAGACTTTGAACCCATCTTTTAGCACCTGCCCATATCTATATGAACTTAATAATTTATCAATAGAGCTAATGGCAGAATCAACAACAATAAATAAGTTTTGTTGCTGTTGTGTTTCAATTTCTTCTTCAGGAAAATCAATCGAGGCTTCAAGTTCGGCAAGTTCCTGCCTTAAGGGCTCTCCAATTTCCTCAATGGCTTTACTAAATCTTCCTTCAAGTTGTTCCTCAGCAATCTCAAGAGCACGCTCCGAGCCGGCGTGAATTAAATCACCTATGGCTTCTGCCTGCACTAAATCTATCTTAGCATTCAAAAACGCACGTTTAGTAAACTCTCCCGCTTCTGCGACTCGAAAACCTAAACTCAACAATGATCCAATAATTTTTTGGGCAACAAGGGGACTCCCATGGAATTGAAATTCAACAATATCCTCTCCTGTATAAGTGGATGGACTTGGCATATATACGGCGAAAGCCTTGTCAATGGTTGAATTGTTAATTGGGTCAACAACCTTTCCTAGTATTAATCGTCTGGGATCATCAAGAGGGCTTGTCTTTGCTTTGAAAATAGTATTTAGTGCCATTTTTGCTTTATCCCCGCTTACGCGGATTACTCCTAAGCCGGCGGGAACAGCAGCGGTTGCAAGCGCAACAATAGTGTCTCGATCCATTGCTAAATCAAATTAATACTAAAAAATAACCCAGAATAAAGATTGCCACACTAGAAATAATCGTTGCCTGCATTGGACCTATTCCACTCTGTTTTCTCAAGCAAGCCTGCTGAACTATGCTTATTACGTTATTGATCAACCAATAGAGAACAAGCCCTGAAGGCATTGGGAAAACAATAAACATCACCGTAAACATAACAGGCATCAACATAAAAGCTTTTTTCTGTGCTGGATCCATTGCAGTTGGTGTAGTCCACTGCTGGATCAACATGCTTACTCCCATAATAAGAATCATCAATGGAACCCCCACTCCGAAGAGCTCAAGTCTTTCAGGTGCTGAAAGATCATTAATCCAGAGCGCAAAGGGTGCATGTCTAAGTTCAATTGCATTAAGCAAGGCATTGTAAAGCCCCAAAAATACCGGAATTTGAATTGCGATAGGAAGACACCCGCCTAATGGGTTTACTCCCCTTCGTTTATATAAGGCCATTAGCTCTTGATTCAACTTGGTGGGATCTTCAATTCTCTCACGAAGGGCTTGCACTTCTGGCTGAATCTCTTGCATAGCCTGCATTGAACGAAAGCTTGCAGAGGTAAGAGGAAGAAAAGCTATTTTAATAAACAAAGTTAGAAGTATAATCGCCAAACCGTAGTTACCCAGCAATGCGTAGAACATTCTAAGCAACAATAGAATTGGATAGGCAAGAAAGGAGAACCATCCAAGATCCACACTCTTCTCCAAGCCATAACCGAGTTCTTTCAGATCTTCGTAAATCTTAGGGCCGGCATATACTTTAAATTTACCTTGCGTCTCGGAACCCTTAATTCCCGCAATAAGTACATCTCCTTCCCGACCTATACGAACATCAGAGAAAGGATTTTCTGGAAGTAAAGTTGCCATGAAATGTTGGTCTGAGATTGAGACCCAAGAAGCTTTTCCAGCTTCCTGAACCCCCTCTTTTTCTTTGACTCCAGGTACACGAACTAGTTTCCCTGCTTCATTTAGCAGCATGAAATCTTTTCGATTATACCGTTCACTGGCATCTGCGCTTGAAACAAAACGAGACCATTCAAGCCACAAGGATGAAGCATCCTTCTCAGGAGCACTTAGACTTGCATCTATTTCAAAAAGATAAGTCCCATTTTTGAAACGAAAGGCTTTTCTAATCTGGCGTCCATCAGGCAGAGTTCCTATGCCAATAAGGTTAAGCTCCCCGCCAGTAGGAATGCTAAGATTAGCATTATTTCCTGCATATTCTCCATTTGACAGTTGAAATACATATTTTATAAAGCTGTCACTAGAACTGCCAAATCTTAATCCCAAGGGCAAACTCGAGCCCGGTTTTGAGTAGACCAGATCTAAAAGTTCTGAGTGCCCCAGCTGAAGGGCATATCCTTTTAAGAGTATCTTCTCAAGCCTTCCGCCAAGCTGGTTAATCGTAAGAATAAACTTATCGGATTCAACAGTGACGTGCTCGCTGTTTTTTAAATCTGCCAATGTGGGATGTAAGACTTTCTGAGAGACGGCTCCTGCCACTTCTAGTGGGCTTTGTTCTTTTTGTTTTTCAATATTCAGCGAGCCTGGCTCTTTGCTCATTTCTTGGTCGGAAACGGAAACTGGAGATGAACTCCTCTTATCTAACTGTTGCTGATAAGGAGCCATGTAATATTGGATCCATATAAAAGCAACTAAAAGGGATAAACCAAGAGCAAGTAGAAATCTCTTGTTGTCATCCATATCTCGCATAATTTACTCCTACTTCTTGTTTAAGACGCCTGGAACCGGATCGTAACCTCCGGGATTAAAAGCATGGCATTTGCTTATACGTTTGAGCCCAAGCCATGTGCCATGAATCAATCCATGTACTCTCAATGCTTCCATGAAGAAGTCAGAACACGAAGGCTCGAAACGACAAACTTTACCAATCAAGGGAGAAATGCAGTATTTATAGAAAACATGCAGCATGGAAATAGCCCGAATTGTGATTGCTTCTAATTTCCTGAATAATCCCGACATCTCAAGTGTCTCTTTTCTTCTTAAGAAGCCCCTCTTTCATCAAAATATCCAAAAATTCCCTCAAAAGCCCTTGATAGGAAAGTTCTTTAACATTTTTTCGCACAATTACAACAAAATCAAAATTTCCAAGAATTCTATGATAATGCAAACGAAAGATCTCTCTAATCACGCGTTTCACGCGGTTTCGATTGACTGCCAAAGCTTCCGTTTTCTTTGTAACTGCAATTCCAAGGCGTGAATTCTTTTCATTCGGAGCATAAACAACCAGAAGATGCCTAGAATATACCCTCTTCCCACACTCTCGCACTTGGAGAAAATCTCTTCTTGTCTTAAGGCGAGCACGGGCAGGAAAAGTAAAATTAGTTTTACTTATAATGCCCCTTCCTTGGAGTAGAAATGGCAACTGCCTTGCGTCCTTTTGCCCTTCGAGCATTTAGCACCTTTCTGCCACCTTTTGTTGACATACGGCTGCGAAAACCATGGGTTGTTTTTTTACTTTTCTTTGCTGGTTGATATGTTCGTTTCATTTTTATTCACATCTGGTACTGCAGCCAATAAATTCTTCATTTAATGCAGAGCTTACTCAGTCGGGCAGTACCAGTATCGACAGAGAAAAGCTGGCTTACACAAGGCTGGATTGCTAACAAGTAATCCATCGAGCGACCTATGCTAATACCCTCTTCTTTTCATCTAAAGAAAGTTCCAACAGGGCCCTAATTATTCCAGGGACTTAAGAGGATAATGCTTAGTTTGATAAAAATCAATCTCGACAAACATTTTTCATTGACTGGTTTCAAGCTTGAAATTGTGGTTAAATCAGATAGTTAGCTGTCTGGTTACTTAAAAGCTGTATGGCACATGAGCTTTTGTGGATAAGCTCTTAATCATGCGATTTCTCTTTTTTTTATCTGCTTTGAACTCCTTTGAGGGGCTTTTCTTAATTTAAGGATCTGCGTTGCGATGAACAATATCCCTGAAATATCTGTTGTGATACCAGCTTATAACGAGTATCGCAGACTGCCTCCTACTCTACTAGATATTATTAATTACTTTGAGCAAGCCAACAGAGATTATGAGATCATAGTTGTCGATGATGGAAGTTCCGATCAGACAGCTGAACTAGTTGAGAAATTCAATTTGGTTCGCCCTCAAATAAGATTGATTCGTATCTTACGAAATAAGGGAAAGGGTAACGCAGTAAAAGAAGGTGTTCTTGCTGCAGTGGCTCCAAAGATTTTGTTTGCAGATGCAGATGGTTCCACTCCAATACAAGAATTTGAACGCCTAGAAGCAGTTCTTGATAGCGGCGCAGACATTGTCATCGGCTCACGAGCCCTCCCTTCCAAGGAGACAACAGTGAGAACCCGCTGGTACCGAAAGTGTTTTGGTCGGTTATTTAACAGCTTTGTGAATTGGCTTATTCTTCCAGGTCTATCAGACACCCAATGTGGCTTCAAACTCTTTCGGTCTGCAGCAGCAAAATTTGTATTTACACGTCAACGATCGAGAGGGTTTAGCTTTGATGTTGAACTTCTATATATTGCACGGAAAGCTGAGTTGCATATAGTGGAAGTGCCCGTTAATTGGACAAATGTTCCAGATTCCAAAGTGAACTTATTGATTGATTCTGCAAAAATGTTTAGAGATCTTTTCCGCTTTGTCGTATGGCACCGGAATATTAACAAAGAAAGTTTCATAAATTTCAAGCGAAAATATAATTTTTCATAGAATGAGGAGCAAAGATGAGAACCCTAGTTTCATTACTCACTGTTGTTGTTTTTTCTTTTGTTGCATGCAGTAATTCTAATGATCAGGATGCAGATAGTGGACAGCTTTCCGGTGATTGTTCCCTAAAGATTATAAACGGAGAAGAATGCCCCAAAGGAGAAGGCCCAATCGCACTAGTCGTAGCAGAAAGCGAAGATGGAATTCCTCTTTCGATGTGTTCCGGTACTTTCATCACAACCAAAAAAATACTAAGCGCTGCTCATTGCGGACAGTTGATGGATGCTCCCGTTACTAAGGTATATACAGGCAATACAGTGGTGAAAGTATCGAGTTTCAAAGCACATCCATATTATGTGAACAATGCTCCTTACAATTTTCGCTATGATGTGGGAATATTCACCCTTGAAGACAGCATAAATATTAGCCCTCTTCCTCTTCTGCTTTCGCGCCAGCCTCAAGTTGGGGATTTGATTTTCGTTTATGGTTTTGGAATTGACGAAAATAACCAGACAGCCATTGACAATGACTGGGGAAATAGTGTGCGCCGTACTTCGATGCTAGTATCATCACTCCAAAATGGTGGAATTGTGGCGGAGTTCGATGCAACTCATTCCGGAGCTTGCGAGGGTGATTCTGGTGGTCCAGCTCTCGCTCAAAGCCCTCAAGGAAGCTATGGCATCACAGGTGTTGTCAGTGGGGGCACAAATGACAGTTGCCAAGTAGGCACCCTTGAAGTCTTTACGGAAATAGCTCAGGATGAAGTTCTAAATTTCATCTTATCAGAAGTGCCAAATGTGGATGCTGTTTAAACGGATCTATACTGATTGGCTATCTCAATAGATTGTATTTTACTATTGCAAAGATTGCCCTGAAGCCATCTCTCCAGCCAATTTTCTTTCCCTCGGAATAAGTGCGTCCATAATAGGAAATTCCAACCTCATAAATCCTCCAATTTCCACGAGCTATCTTTGCTGTAATCTCCGGTTCAAAACCAAAACGATCTTCTTCGATTACGATCGTTTGGATTACTTCTCTCCGAAACATTTTATAACAAGTTTCCATGTCTGTAAGATTAATATTAGTAAACATATTGGAGAGTAGTGTAAGGAACTTATTACCCACCATATGCCAGAAATAAACAACTCGGTGAGGAGCCCCACTTATGAATCTAGATCCAAATACAACATCGGCACGGTTCTTTAATATAGGTTCCATCAGAAATGAAAGTTCATTTGGATCATATTCGAGATCGGCATCTTGAACCACCAATACATCACCAGTAGCATTCTCAAAGCCCGTACGCAGAGCAGCGCCTTTCCCCTGATTCTTCTCATGATAGACAACCTTATCCACCTTATGACAAAGTTCATTTTCCAATAATTCTCTGGTTCCATCAGTCGAGCAATCATCAACTATGATAATCTCCTTATCTTTAACCGGCGCGGCTTTTACAGCCTCGATGATTTTGTGAATGGTTTCACGTTCATTGTAACAAGGAATTATTATGGAAAGTTTCATGCGCTATGGTTCCTCAAATATTTGTCAAATCTATAACCAAAATAAGAAGCAAATCAAGGATTCACTTAGACCGTCTGTCTAATTTCAATTCCATATCAAAAGAGCCTTTATTTGTATGTCGGTAAAATATCAGTTATAACACTTAAAGTTCGATCGCTTGAGCTTGATGGCAAAATAGCTGTCGCGCGTCATTTTCTCGGCATCATTTAATTTTTCAAAAGCAATAGGAATTTTGGCAGATGCCTAGATTGAAAACTTAAGTTCTGTTTTGTCTACGTGAATTTAAGCATGAGAAACCTCCGCTGGCTCATTTTCTGTTTTCTTTTATTGCTTTCGTCTCCATACAAAGCAAGCTCCGAAACAAAACCCCTCACTCTTGATTTTATTTATGTTGGAGATGGAGACTCTATTTTGATTCAGACGCCAGAATTTCATTCGATTTTGATTGATACTGGCAATTTGTTAAGTGGCTTTGACGTAGTTGAGCATCTAAAATTGCAAGGGATCAGAAAATTGGATGCTCTTATCCTAACCCATCCCCATCTGGATCATATTGGTGGAGTTTTTGCCGCAATGAGGCTTTTCAAAGTCACCAAGGTATTTGATAATGGCGAAGCTCAAGATGGAGACGGCGTTTATAAGGACATAAGTCGATGGTACAGGCAACTTGTACGCGCTGACCCTAACTACGAAGAGCTATATCAAGCCAAAGAGCTTCGTTTTGGTGATCTGAAGATCCGAGTTTTGTGGCCACCAAAGCAAAGGGTCTATTCCGATTGGAATACAAATTCCCTTGTTTTGCAACTTCAGTATGGCGCATTTAAGGCTTTATTGATGGGGGATGCAAACAAAGCTACTGAAAAAGCCTTAATTGAATCTAAGCTTATTCTAGATGAGACTCTGTCGTTATTGAAAGCCGGGCATCATGGGGCCAAAGATACAGCTTCTGTCAAGTTTTTAAAGAAGAGCAAAGCAAAGATTGTGCTAATCAGCAGCGCAATTGATAGTCCCAAAGACTATCCAGATTCCCGAACTCTTAAGCGTTATCAGGAACACGGAGCGACCCTTTTCCGAACCGACGAAGGAGGAACTATTCGATTTGAGGCTTATCCTTCTGGTTCTTTGCACGTAATTCAAAACGGTAAAATTGAAGTTTTTTAATAATTAAATATCAGATTTGAGTAATCACGTCTTGCTAATAGTAATTGAATAAAGAGATCACTATGACGCCTGTTGTAAACAAATAGATCTTCACCGTCGACGATCTTATCGCTACCTAAATATTAAGTTTAAGCATTCTTTGCTTATTGACCAACTAACTATCTCAATTTAAATTACACTTAGTTTGTACAAGGTTTAAGTAACTTGAAGCCATGCCGGAAGTTTGTGCCCCAGTTACCACGGGTGATATCCCCCTTCATATGGGAGGAGCGGGCATTGTTGGCTTTGATTTCGGCTCCTCAAGAAAGAACCTCGACTCATTTCTTAAAAATTTCGAAAGCTGTTTTTGTTGTTTAGATGAAATGCACCGCCTGAAAGAAATTTGGCAGGCCTTTGGTGTCCGTAGTACTTCCCTTGCTCATAATCCCGAATTAGGGAATGTTTTGCATTATTTCGATCACAAGCGCTATGAACATAGTATTGGAGTCGGAAGACGGGCTGCGTATCTGGCGATGAATCTAGGTTGGAATGCTTACGCGGTGCGTGTAGCCGCAGCTGTTGGTTATTTTCATGATATAGCTGTTCCTAGTTTTTGCCACATTGGGGAACGAGTTCTTAAAGCATATGGATTTGAGGATTTTGATCATGATCTTTATTCGGCTTTTATAGTCTCACAAGCCCACTTCAAAAAGGATATATTTGATAATCTTGGAATCAGGCAAGAAGATGTTGTAGCTGCTCTTATTGCAGATTCCCTTCCTGAAAAGCTTCCGAAATTTTTTGGAATGCGGGAAAAACTTAAAGATCTTGGGCTTCCCACTGATTGTGTATTGGATCTTGAATCCTTGGATCTTGGCTTATTAGATCGGTGGAGACCTTTAAGCGAATTAGTCCAGCATTATTCTGATATTTTTGATTATATAATAAGAGACACGCATAACAGCCCTCCTAATATTTTAAACCGTGACAAAGTAAATAAATGGGTGGAGCAAGCTCAAGGTGTTTTTGGACTTGACCCTTTCGGGAATCTCACCATCTCGAACCTGGAACCAATTGCAAAAGTCTTAAAAGCCCTGATGAACAAAGAAAAACAATCCGCCTTGTCAATAAGAACCGCTTGGGCCAATCAAAGACTTTTCTATGCACTGAAAAGCTGTGGAATTACCGAAAGAGAGATAATCTGTGGCACTGATTGTGCCCTTTTGGAAAGAATTGCTGATGAAGAAAGAACTTACTTCGAAGATGGAATTGATAGATATTTTAGAGAAGCTATCCGAATTAAGCCTACAAGAAACAATTCCCAAAGCAGAGGTCTGAGCGCTCTTACTCACGAATTGACGCAAAAAATCGCTGAATATTGTGAAAGTCTACAAGATCGCTCCTTGGCATGGGATAAAGACATAATCATCAGTTCTACTCCTCCATTTAATAAACACTTTACATTCACCTTGACTGGAGACGCTCCTAAGCAACTTGCTTCGCAAAAACATTTGGAAATTGAACTTAATAAACATCAAGATCCCCGGTATCAAGGAGAGCCTATATCTTCTTATTTAATAAGAGAGAAGGGAGATCCCATGACAGTCCATTTCTCTGTGGTGGGAACACAGCAGATTTCTATTGCTGTGAAAAAAAAAGCAAGTGGAGAGTTGGTGGATGCGGTAAGAGCAATTTCATTGCATTTACTCCAAGATCCAAAATTCAAGCATTCCTATGAAGAAGTTTCTAATCCTTGAGCAAGCAGATTCAAGAACTGCACAACTTTTTTATTTCTCACGTTCACTGGAACTATCTTTGATAAGCCTTTCATATTATCGCAACTCAAAACTGCTCGAAGAAATACCCTTTGGGTCGCTTTAGCATTTGGCTTAATCAGAACATTTATTTTTTGTCTTTTGGCTCCGCTTTCTATCGCATAACTAACTATCCTTTTAGCCCGCTTGAATATTCTATTTGTATTCAAATAAGCTTCGCGGCTCGAGCCATAGAGTTCCATGTTGCATGTTCCAGAGATATTACCTCCAGGAGTTAGGGTGGCCTGGAAACGTCCTTTGTTTGAATATGATACATTAATTAAAGAGACAGTTGGAGTAGCAATACTAAGGCATGTGCCATATGAATCAATATAATTATTAATTTCCTGAACACTGAAGTTTGAGAATTCTCTGGGGTTGGAACTCAGATTAGCCATCATTATCCCAGATTCAGTATGCGTCGCTCCAAGCCCATGCGCAATTTCATGGGCTGTAATAATTGCTTGCACCGGTGATGGAAAATACTGGGTGAGTCCATAGCTATAAGCCCCTCCTTCTCTGCAGAAAGCTCCAACAAAGGAAAGGCCAACCATTCCGATCGGTTTCACCGTTTTACCTGTGAACAAATGATAAGCATTAGCAGCCTTAAGATGGCCATATGAATTATTATAAACCCGAAATTGATTCAGAAGAGTCTCCCCATCAGAGCTTGTATACGGTTGAGAATCATTGTTAAAGGTTTCAATGGCTTTGACACTTATTTTTATGTTAAGTTGACTCAAGAATATACTGTCAACTGTATTCAATAGACTCTCTATCTCTCCAAATGTGTTAGACCCATAGATCTTATAGAATTCAAAATCAGAGTCTGCGCTTATCGAAAGGACTAAGGTCTGTCGAAGTTGCGCAAGGGCTGCAGCGAAAGCGCCAGATATCTGCTGCTCAGTCAGATTCAGATCAAGTTCGGCTGCCCCACACTTGAAGCGTCTAAAGGAGGAAACAAATCGCGTAGTAGCCTCAGTTCTTGTTTTCCTCAGATCTCTAGTCAAAGATATAAGACGACCCCTCCGCCGACCATGGAAAGTCACCCTAAGCCTTCCATTCATAATATCAGCACTTGCTCGACTAATTCGGTTTTTGTGGATTCGAACCAGAGAACCCTTGTAAAGAACTGGTCTCTTCCCCCCATAAACACCTGTCCCATTTACCCAATAGCTTGGGGGTTCTGTTTCCACCACTTTCCTGAATACTATCTCATCAAGCCCTTCAACATGAACAACACGAACTATCAGTAAAGGTTCAGATGTGGGAGACAAAGACTTATAGCTAAATGACAAGGATCCCTTGAATGGACTCTCTAACGCATAAACTCTGGAATTTTTAGCGCCAAGGCCAAGAAGAGAAAGGAAGAGAATGATTCTTAAGACTTTCATTGCTACACAACTTCAGAAAATTAGCTATACATGCCGTCGTCCATTTACAAACTCAATCATTTAAGATCTCTTTCCTTTTCCGGGAATTATTAAAGTTTACTACCACCTTTGTTTAAGCTTAAAATCTTGAGAGCCAACTAAGTCGTAAGCTATGGGCAGGGTACGAATCGTTAACAGTTATTCATTATACCACCTCCTCAACTGCTTGCAAAGAAAGTTGAAGCTCTGTCACCCCTCTGTAGGTACTACGCTCTGCTTTTGCTGCCACATTAACCTTCTTTCCCTTAACCAAGGCAGGATGGCTCGTATGACGCCAAAGCAATCCTGGTATAAAATATCTTCCATTACTTAAAATCACCTTTAGGTGGGTATTCTTAATTTCATGAACATCAACCACTTCAAGATCTGATATCAACATAAGTGGAGAAGGATTGGCGACTCCAAACGGTGCAAATGAATTCAATTCACTAATAAGGTTTGTGTTTATATTTGATAATCTTATTTCCGTATCCACTAATGAGACAGGTTCAAGATTCAAATCCTTAAGACGCCTGGCGCACTCCTCCTCGAAGGCTTTCTTAAACTCCTCAAGTTTTGACTCTTCAACCGAAAGGCCTCCAGCTCCCTCATGACCTCCATATTTGATCAAGACCCCTGCAATCGCTGTAAGACACTCAATTACGTTAAATCCCTTGATTCCTCTTACGGAGCCGCGAAAGACCCCTTCCGCATCGAATCCCAACACGACCGCTGGACGGTAATAAATTTCTGTTAATCGCTGAGCAACTATCCCAACAATTCCAGTATGAAAGTCACGTTGTGCTATAACTATTCCTGCTGGTAGAGAGTCCTGATCTGTAA
>JAAZON010000442.1 GCA_012797725.1 SAR324 cluster bacterium
CAACAATTCCGAAAATTGCTACCATCGCAGCCATCAACACGAAAACTTTGATGTTATTCATTTCAGCTATCCTTGGATTTGTATTATTACGAAAGACACTAAATGCAGGTATAAAAACAAGCATCAACAAAAAAATCTTACGGAGGGGAAAATGATAGATCTTAAATGGCTATGAAATCAAATTGGAAATATAACGGTAAATTATTAAAATGCCGCATCTTATTTGAGCACGATCAATTCTCACGAATTACCTAAGGTATAAGGCCCAGTGCAGATTCATTTTTTTGACTTGCCACTATGTTTCCATTTGAATTGGAATTCAATCTCTTCACAGGAGGCATCTCTTTCGTGTTCAATTTCAAAGATTGCATCTTTTGGGATGAAGACTCTGTTTCCGGCAATCTGAATTGAAATACTCTTATTGTTCTAAATTGCCTCTGCGATGCGTATGAGTTTTGCAATGAATTGCACTCCTGCGCAAATTTTTTCTAGATCTTTATTCTTCAATCTCAACTTGCATGACTTCAAAGAAATATCCAGCCAAACATACACGAATTTACGAACGACTGCTCTTTAAAAAACGAGCAAAAATTATTTCGCTGAAGGCATGGAGGAAAGGACTTTACTCCTTTCAATCGATTGAAGAGCGAGATACTTTTCTCCAAACTTCTTAATGTTCTCAAGTTCCACATCGTATTGATCTAAATGACGTTCTTCGTCAGCTACCAGATCTTCAAAAAGCTTCTTTGATATGGAGTCGGCGGCATTGCCACATTCATTTGCCCATTTGTTGTATTGCAACGCGCTCTCCTTTTCCATTTCGCATGCCATCTTCAGCATTTTCTCAACGTCGAGGACTGATTTAATTTCACGAGACGGCTTCATCTCGACATCGCCTTTCAAGAACAAAACTCGCTCTGCGAGCCTTTCTATATGAATCATTTCTTCAATCGCAGTACGCTTAAACAAATTAGCTAGAAGATCAAAACCTTGATCGTCACAATGGAAATGAAAGTACATATATTGATGAACTGCAGTCAACTCATCTGCCACGGCTTTATTCATAAGATCAATGCTCTTCTCGTGCATACCCCCCTCTCTCAATTGGAAAATATCTTTAGGTTAACCGGGACATCGAGCTAATACCCTTAACATAGGAAGAGTTTGTATACAAGCGATGAGTTGAGTTTCTCTTATGTCAGGAACAGGTTAAATCTGCGAAAATAGACGAATGAGAATAGAATAGACAAATTGTTAATGAAATTTATTTTTCTGTGGTTTGGTTATCAGACTTTAGGAACAATGATGTAACCTTCTCAAGATATGGTAAGTGATTATTTCATTGTAATTGGTATGGCCTCATGCTACTTTCTGCATTATCCCAGAACTTCAACCTCGCTTAAAGTCTAAGTAAAGAAAGGAAGCACAATGAATAAAAGAGCTTACCTTGCATGCAGCCCAAGAACAGAATTAATGAAAATATTTTCTAATGGTCTTTTGATCTTATTTATAGTTCTCTTGACCGCCTCCTCTGCCATTTCGGCCTCGAACGGGATTACTCTTACTGGAAGGACTATCTCAGGATCAAAAGCTAAAGTTAGTTGTTCATTAACAAGTTCAGTTGCGTCTAGATCTAGGCTGATTCAGATTGGCCGTGCTTTTAATTCCACTGCATATAAAGTAATTGCCAAAACTTCCCGTAGAGTTCGAACTTTGTCAGTAATCACCAATCTTTCTTCTTCAGGTCATTACCGCTTCATATGTCGAGTGACACTCAGAAATGGTAAATACTTGTGGAGCAATACTCTTAGTGCAGATGTTAGCTATCCAACTCCCCAACCAACTACAGCACCTACTCAAATCCCTGAGCTGAGATCCTGTCCAAGCTCTTATACGTCTTCGGTTTTGAATCTGGTAAACCAGAGTAGAGCCGGTTATGGATTAGGGGCTCTAACATATAATTATCAGTTAGAATCCTCGGCACAAGGCCATACGAACTGGATGGCTGTCGCGCAGAATTTGACTCATGGAACAACAGACGAGATGGTTCAACGAATTCGTGATGCAGGGTTTAGTGGTTCTCCTATTGGTGAGAATATAGCCTGGGGACAGAGCTCTCCATCTCAGGTAATGGAAGCTTGGCTTAATAGTCCCCCACATCGGGCTAATATTCTTGATTCAAGATATCACTATCTTGGAGTCGGTTGCGTCCTTGACCGATACGGCAAATATTGGTGGACTCAGAATTTTGGGGGCTAAGGAGAAGCAACCATACACGTTCAGCCTCCCAATGAGGTTGTGATCTTGCTGGGTAAAAGGCTAGAGCGCCTCGGGCTAGAATTTGGACAAGGCAAATTCAAGCCATGCAATTTGCCAACTGAAGTTTCAGGGCCAGCAAAATTGCGCCTATTGTAAGGCGAAGGCTTTGTTCAGCTGAACGCTTACCAGCAATCTCGCTAGGATGTAATTGCGACCCTTCATTAACTGATAATATTGAGATTCCATGAGCTCTTTGGTCCTTCTAAAGGCCATGCACAAGAATGTCGATATGATATAATTGAAGTGTAAGTTTTTAAGCTAAAATAGGTTTTGGAAGGTTGGTCGGACAAGGTTAAAACTAATGGATTTTCGGCAGAACAATAAGACTACAGCTATTTTAAGTAATCCTAATTTTAGCAATACCTGGTCTGTAAATAGATTTGCAGCACCATACAAACTCAAGGAAGGTTCAAATAGTTTTTTCAATGAGAGAGAGGCTGGCTCTCCTCAGGAAGTTTAATTTGGTTTTTTCACTTAGTGAGCATTGCTATGGCTAAAACATTCACTTCAAAAGCTAATCAGCTGGTGTGTGCTATTAATTCTTTAGCGTTGATGCTCACTCTTCCGTCGTTGGTGATTCTGTGTTCACCCATTTCTGGGATTGCGCAAGATGAGTCCATCCCAATTGCGACTTCTACTCCAGTTGGGGGCGAACCTTTGTGTAACGAGGAGTTTGAGATTCCTTGTGTGCAATGGGAAGAAGGAGTGTACCTGGACGAGGCCAAAACTGTTCAAGCACTAAAAATGGATGAGGAGGGGAATTTCGTTTTCGGTTGTTGTTCAAAATCTTTATATTCGGCACCTAGCGAGACAGACGATTGTA
>JAAZON010000443.1 GCA_012797725.1 SAR324 cluster bacterium
ACAACCTGGGACATAAAGTTCAAGTTGGAATGTGAAGTATGATGAATGACAGCAAAGGGAATAAGGAAAAAAACGATCGAATTGCCACAGAAAACTTTCTAAAATTTTACTGTAAGCAACTTCGTATTACTTCAGATCATCCTTACTTTCCTGAAGATCATGAATCCACTCCTTCTGACAGCCGTATTGACGCCATTTACCACTTCGATGGCTCTGAGATGCATGTGGAACATACCTCGGTCGACTTGATTGCAAGTGGGCGGACGAATAAGCGGACATTGGACGCCGCTTTCTTTTTAGTGGAAGAGGAATTGAAGAAAATCGCATGCCCCGCACATAAAGGAGTTCATGTCCAACTTCGCCTTGATTATGCGAGGAATGCTGCTTCATTGAAGAACGTTGCTCCACAGCTCAGGAAGGAGGTGGAAAGGTATATTGATGAAACGGATAGTCGGGAATGGGAGAAATATCCACGGCTATCTGACTGTATCACCATCAGCGGTTTAGATTTCTTTGTTCGCCCGGACATTCTCAAGGGCAATCAGGTTTCACTCCAATGGTTGGCAACTGATGCCAATTTCCTTGATGAGAATCGGGTAGAGAAAAACATTGAAAAATTGGTACGAACTAAGCTTTCAAAACTGGATGCTTCTCTGCGGAGAAGTTCTAACCGTTGCTATGGATTATTACTCATTGAAACAAGTGACATTGCAGCCAAGAGCCTTCAATCCTTTTGTGGTGTATTTGCTCGATTGGTAGCAGTTTTCCCCACATTATGTTCAGAAATATGGGGCTGTCTTGAAGGGACCGATCCGGTTCTTATTTGGTTTGAGGATTTGGATCGAGGTCGTGTCGACTGTGCATACTCAGACAACCGGACCGAAAAGACATATGCCGAAATTAAAGCCGAAAGAATGCGTGTGTGGGAAGCCTCCCGAAGACAGTGGCTCGAACGCTACATGCGTGTGGCTCCTGAAAAAGGATTCAAGGGAAACAAAAGCGAAGAGCCTTTTGGTACAATTTACAATGGAGATTGATCATCAATGACTATTCCAAATTACCAAGAATTCATGCTTCCGCTTCTGCAACTTACGGCAGACAAAGAAGAGCATTCAATGAAAGCTTGCTACGAGAAGGTTGCTGCCAACCTGCAGCTTGGCGAGGGAGATCTTAAAGAGGTATTGCCAAGTGGAAGATCTGTATTCAGGAATCGGGTTGGGTGGGCGTGCACATACTTGAGAAAGGCGGGGTTATTGGAATCTACAAAATTTGGATCATTCCGAATAACTAATCGAGGACTGGAAGTCCTTAGTAGAAGACCCGCTAAAATTAACACAGAACTCCTGCGTGGATTTCCGGAATTTACCGAGTTTCTGAAGAGATCAGACAATACAAATGAAGACGAAGAATCTTTGGTAAAGCCAGATGATAGAACTCCGGAAGAGTTGCTGAATCAAAGTTATCAGGCTCTTCGGCAAAATTTAGCACAAGAGCTTTTGCAGAAAGTCAAAGAATGCTCACCGGCATTTTTTGAGAAGCTGGTTGTAGAGCTTCTCGTAAATATGGGCTATGGCGGCTCTCGCAAAGATGCCGGTGAGGCAATCGGCAAAAGTGGCGATGAGGGCATAGACGGTATCATTAAAGAAGATCGTCTCGGGTTAGATACGATCTACATACAGGCAAAACGATGGGAGAATGTTGTCAGCCGCCCGGAGATCCAGAAATTTGCCGGCGCACTACAAGGACAACGAGCAAGAAAAGGTATCTTTATCACTACCTCAGCATTTTCCGGTGAAGCTCGGGATTATGCCAACAAGATTGATTCCAAAATTATCCTTATCGATGGTGAGAACTTGGCACAGCTTATGATTGATTTCGGTGTTGGGACAGCAATTGTTTCAACCTATGAGATACGTCGAGTTGATGCCGATTATTTTATTGAGGAGTGAAGATCCCATTAGTAACCGCTGGTGACAGATATCTTCAAATTTGTCACTAATGGCTTTCATTAATGACAAAGATAAATGCTATGAAAACAGGGTATATGCTTTGCTAAATGGGGTAATAAAGGGTTGTTCATTACCCCATTTCTCCAGAATAATTGGCTCAAATAGTCAGATCCTTTGCGTAATTATATGAAATTGGAGCTTTCTCAGCTGTATTTTTCCAGGCAGGTTCACAATGGGAGCGATCCGCTATTTCCTTGGCTCCAAGATTGGAAAGGCGGCGTTTCACCAAATTCAAAACATCCAACTCACCAGGGGTGAATATGGTGATGTCTGGTGGCACTGTGGATATATACTTTTCGC
>JAAZON010000444.1 GCA_012797725.1 SAR324 cluster bacterium
AGTGGTTATTGCACGAACTATGATAATAATTCATTTATGAATCCAGACAAAAACAGATACAAATCACCTCATGAGCAAGAGCAATCACCCCACCTTCTTGCTATTGGCCCTCTTTTAATTTTTACTGCCTTATCAATCTATAAATCGTCAATTGTCGCTAATGGATTAACAGCCCTTCTTTGGCTTAGCAAAGTCGACCTAATCTTTTTTGGTTTATTACTTCTCTTGGTCAGCTTACTCGCGTTTGCCAAAAATCTTTTTGTTCGCATATTCTTGCACCTTTTAATAATTCTTGGCCTTTTTGCTTTCCAGCTTCAGGTTATAAGCCTCACTCTTTTTGATATGAATCTTACTTTGAGTAATGTCATTGATTTTGCACCTGAGTGGCGTTGGAATCTTAACTTTGTAAAGCTACACCACATTCTTCTTTTTTTGTTAGCACTGCTTGCCTACCGCGTGCTCTGGTTAAGAGTTTCTTTCAGACAATTAACAGCACTAAGCGTGGTCGCGCTGCTAATCTCGTGTGTTGGGCTGGCCCCAACAAAAGATCCTCCAATACATCTGCGCAAATATGTTTTTGATGTCAGAGATTTTGGAACGCAAACAAATGGGAATGAATCTGCCTGTGCAGTTGCTTACCCTTCAGATCTGGCTCATGCAGCAATGATAAGCAGATCAAAACGACAATTACTCAATCTAGGCTCATTTGAAGGAAGAAACATAGTGCTTGCCATAATAGAGTCGATGAGCTCTGTTGACTCTCGAAGAACTTCGTCTATAGGGAATATTTTTCGCAGATTCGATCGCATCTCAGAGAATGGTATTTTGTTTAGGAATGTGTTTGCTGATTACTATCAAACCAGCGGTGGTCTGGTTGCGTTATTTAACGGAGTTCCTCCCCTTTCTTATCCAAAAGCCAAAGTCCCACTTCTTAATGCCTTTGATAGTCAACCGTCATTGCCTCGAGCATTTGCAGATCATGGGTATAAAACAATTTTCTTAAAAAACGCCCCACTCGCATTCGAGAACACCAGGAGCTATTCGCGACGTATTGGTTTTGATTTTACAGCCGGTTTTGATGAGATCGAACGCTATAGGGGAAAACCTACCTTCACCTGCGGGGTAGTTGGAGACGAACACCTTATGGATGAGAGCATTCAACAAGTTGAAGAACTCATGCGTGCGCCTCAGCCATTTTTTCTTTCCCTTCTGACCACTTCAAGCCATGTTCCATGGGTAGATCCACTCCGTAGGGGTGACACAGAAAAGAATGTTTTTGATTATGTGGATCAACAAATTGAAAGGCTTTATTTTGGTCTTGAGCGCATTGGATTTTTTGAGAAAAATGGGGTTCTAATATTAACCTCGGATCACAGGAAGCCCCAACCAATTTCATATAAAGAAAGAGAGAAATACGGAGACTGGGCAAAAACTCGAATTCCCTTGCTTTTAATAGGGAAAGGCATCCCTAAGGGTGGTTTCGATGATCGTTTCCTTTCTCAATCTGATTTATTTGCAAAGCTGGAATCTCTTCTAAATCCTTCAGCAGAATTATCGCCCTACGCAATCTATGTTGATCATTACTCAAGACTTGTGTGGCAAGATCAACCAAAGAGTAATTTCGCGTTATTTCTTCCAAAAGATCTTGGACAAAGAGAATATTCAGGGACAGTTGGTGGAACTTGTCTGAGCTGGAAAGCGCTTCCGCCTCCAAATGCCAAAATTATTGAGCAGGACATCCACGAACAAAGAGCAGCGCATCAAGAGAATTTTGATAGTAAAGCCATTAAGTGCAATATGCAGGTGAAAGGTGAAGTAAGCTGGCAAGAGGGACATAATGGGGTCTTAATGAGAGCTTATAGGGGTACAGATATGTCAGGACTTCTAGACGAAGAGTCTCCTCGTTTCATTGGGAAGCAAGTACTTAAAAATTTCTCACAAATAGAGCCTGACAAGCTCGGGCTTCCTAAGGAAGCGATGATTTTGGAATTTGAGACTGGGGTATATATCCCCGAAGACGGGATTTATTGGTTTAGTATCCAATCCGAACAAGGCGGATGCTTAAACGTGAATGATCAAATTATAATAGATGCTAATGAAGATACCGACGGCGGAGACATCTGGGGTCATGCCAAGATGAAACGTGGTCCACAAAGGGTCTTGATTAGAACACATTCAACAGGCACTTCACCGGTAAGAATACTATGGGCAAAGAAACCAGATAGGCAATACTGGACTCGAAGCAGGGATAAGCAGTGGGTGCCTGTTCCAGACAATTATCTTTTTGAACCAGTTCCTCTCCCTTGATCGATCTCTTTCTTGAATCTACGCAACTTTTGAGCGTGAGTAGCTATTATATATACATGAAAACCACTGAGCGCGCAGAGTACGCAGAGTACGCAGAGTACGCAGAGAGCGTCCTAACAAGAAATTCATTGAGAAACAATCCCCATCAGTATTGGTTAATCCTCATCGGCAAGCTTTGCTGCCTGTTCTTTTATTTTCCGGTTGTTACTAACGACAGATTTAGAGAGATCCTCTGCGCTTTTTAGGCTTTGGCCATAAGAAGTTTTTGGTTCCTGGAAAGGGATTTGCTCTTCTTTCTCGATGTTTTTGCAAGCGACGAATAAAGTCAGGACAACCAGCCCAAGGATAACAAACAAAGAATATGTTCGAACCAACAACGGAAACGCATCCTTGATTCCTTTCTTTCTCAATTTTCCCTCTCAAAAAAATCCAACTGTTTCTTCCCAGTAAACATCGATGGCTTTCCAATAGGATAACATCCACTGAAGCATGCATCACATAGCTTCCCTTCCTTAGATTCGACAGCTTTGTAGAGGCCTTCCAGACTCAAGTATCCCAGGCTATCAGCCCCAACGAAATCTCGAATACCCTCAACATCGAGGTATGATGCAATTAGCTCCTCTTTCGATGGAGTGTCTACCCCGTAAAAACATGGGTCTGTTGTAGGTGGTGATGAAATTCTTAGGTGAATTTCTTTGGCTCCTGCCTTTCTAATCATATTAATTATTTTTTTACTTGTGGTGCCTCGAACAATTGAATCATCTATTACAACCACTCGTTTACCCTCAATCACCTCCTTGTTAGGGTTTAGCTTTATTCGCACTCCAAAATTCCGTATTGATTGTAAGGGCTCTATGAAGGTACGCCCTACATAATGGTTCCTGATAAGACCTAATTCCAAAGGTATTTCAGACTCTCTGCTATAACCAATAGCCGCAGTCAAGCCTGAATCTGGCACTGGAATCACAATATCCGCATCAGCTGGATGCTCTTTTGCCAGCTCTATTCCCATTTTTATTCGGACTGGATAGACGTTCCTCTCAAAAATATAGGAATCAGGTCTTGCAAAATAAACAAACTCAAAAACACAAGGGGTTTCTTTTACCATTCCAAAGGGGAAATAACTTTTTATCGTGTTCTCATCCACTATTTCAACAAGCTCTCCAGGCCCAATGTCACGCACGTAGTCTGCTCCAAGCAAATCCAAGGCACAGGTTTCAGATGCAATAACAATAGAGCCATTGAGACGGCCAATGCATAGTGGGCGAAATCCATTAGGATCCCTTACGGCAACAAGTCGATCATTAAAAAGCATAAGAAGCGAGAAGGTTCCCTTAATGGTCTTTAGGGCGTCAATAATCGTCTCTGTTAAAACTTCATTCCTACGACCACGCGCAAGGAGGTGCAAAATAACCTCAGTGTCCGAAGTACTTCCAAAGATCGCCCCATCACTTATCAATTCTCGTCTTAATGAGTCAGCATTAATAAGATTTCCGTTGTGAGCTATTGCAACTGTCCCGCAAGATATTTCCGAAAGAAAAGGTTGTACGTTAGAAAGCTTGTTGCCGCCTGCCGTTGTGTATCTCACATGCCCTATGGCACAATCACCGGGAAGCTTTGAAAACTTAAAATCCGTGAACACATCGGAAACAAGGCCTAAGCCCTTGTGAGCTGAGAACGAGGCTCCCCCTTTCCGATCCAAGGCGACCACACCGGCTCCCTCTTGACCGCGATGCTGCTGGCCATAGAGACCAAGATAGGCAATATTAGCAGCTTCTTTGTGGTTCCATACTCCAATAAGTCCACATTCATCTTTAAATTTGTCAAACATAAGACAAGCTAAGCACTCCCTACTGACTTCAAGGATTCACTAAACAAGCAGGCTAAAAATTTTTCTATAATACATTGCAAAACTATAGCAACTCTCTGAATTTAAAACACGTGTTGCCCAAATATGGCGCTTTTTATATACAACAATCACTTTGTGACAACATCTCAAAGTCTCATGGTATTACTTAGTCAGAATTTATTAACAAGAAAATCATTGGGTTCAATCGCCTTAATTTGCTGATTTTACCTTGGAAATCGTGGCAGGGACTTGAGTTAAGCTAGCTCCTTTGGGGACAAAAAACCATGATTTTGAAAAATCCTGATTTTTAAGTTTGTTTAATTTAAGATTTTCAGAAGAAAATTCTCGAAGTACTTCATCTTAATATTCAAGGGGATAGTAGCATGCTGTCTTTACGTGGCTGTATTGAAATTGGATGAAGATCGCATGGCTATAGGCTCTCTCTATGATCCAAAAATCTTTGAGATCATGAATATGATGCTTCAATTCCTATTTCGAGGATTTATCAAATGACTGAAGATTTTAACGCTAGTGATGAGTTCAAAGCCATAATCGAAGAAGACCGTCAAACTCGTACCAAGCGCCACTGGAGGGGAACGATGCTTGAATACTTGGAGCTTGTAAAACAAGATCCATCACTCGCATGTCTTTCTCAGAAGCGAATTTATGACATGATCATG
>JAAZON010000445.1 GCA_012797725.1 SAR324 cluster bacterium
GTAACATGTAGCCGATATTTGAAAGAGGATGCGCTTCTTACATTTTTTATTCTAGCCACAACACTTTCTGTTGTTATTGCAGTTAAGAAAGACCAGAGGCGTTATTTGTTCTTTGCGGCATTTTTGGCAGGATGTTCAGCCTCAGTTAAATATTCAGGACTATTAAGTATCATAATACTTTGTGCTGCACCCTGGCTTCGTTCGGGTACCAAGAGGCCAGATCCTTTTTTTCTCAGAACTTTGTATTTTACATTCATTATAGTGCCACTAGCCTTTGTAATATGTAGTCCTTACACCGTTATCAACGCAGCAAAGTTCGTTCGGGATTTTGGCTCTGAGGGAAACCATATGTTGAGAGGACATACAAACGCTATAACCGCTTGGTCCCAATATTGGATGTATCATATCAAGCGAAGCATTTTCCCAGGGATGGGTTTTATACCAACAATGCTCTCCTTTGCGGGAATAGGAGTATTGATCTGGCGAAGGAAGAGAGAAGATCTATTTATCCTGTTTTTGTTGTTGCTTTTTTACATGCCCGCTGAGTGGGTGAAGGCAAAGCCCGCGCCTCAACCTGAGCGTTATATTCTCCCATGCATTCCAGTGCTTTCACTCGCCGCTGGAGAATTCCTACGTTTGCTTCTTTCATCAAGATATAAGATTCTTGCAATGATTCTTACATTTTTTGCTCTTATCATGCCAATTTGGCGCTCGGCGACTTTGGCATATGATATGAAGCATGATACAAGAGAAAGAAGTGCTGAGTGGATTAGGAATAATATCCCCAAACAGTCGAGGCTCTATCTTGACTGGAAACGTTACTGCCCTGACCTAAGTCGAGATGATTATCAAGTGACTTATATTCCACGAGCCGACATCCTAAGGAATTTGGATCTTGAAATGCTTAAGACCGCTAACCAGGATTATTTGATTCTTTCAAGTCTATTTTATGACCGATATTTCAGTGATCCAGAATCTCCAGCCGGCCCTCGCAACATCTTCAGGAATGTTTTTGAGAAACTTCCTATAATAGCTGAGTTCACACCACGCTTTGGAACGTATGGTTTCCATAACCCTATCATCACCATTTTTTCGTTAAAGGAAAGTGACATATCAGCTCTCCACGAAGAGTTAGTACAAAAGGCAAAAGGGGACATTGAAAAGACCAGTAACGAGGAAAAATCGTCTCTTTATTGGAAGGAAAAGATAAATTGGATTTTTCAAGATTTTCAATATTTATGGCCAGAAAGGTAATTAAGCGGCTTTTAGTCGATCTTCTAATAAGTCTGCAATCTGCATCCGTGACAAGACCTCGGTGGTTTCATGGAGCTTAGCTTGAAAAATCGTGCGTACTTCCAATTTGAAAGCCAAGTCCGCTTTTGACAAGAATGAAGACAGAAAGACCGACATGTCAGCGATCTCGGTCGGATACTTGGACTCAAGATAATTCAATAGAGCACAATGAAGAATCTGCTCATTCAAAGTGTTTTTGTGCTTTTCAAAAAATAGAAA
>JAAZON010000446.1 GCA_012797725.1 SAR324 cluster bacterium
AACTGCAGTGCTCGGAGGAGTGGTGACCTCGACTTTCCTTGTGACACTCTTTGCTCCTCTTTTCTATGTAGTGATTGAAAGTACACTTGGAAGTCAAAGAAAGAGACGAAAAACGGGAGACGCCATAAATGCAGAAGGAGGCACAAAGCATGAATAGAAGTATTGTTCCAAAGATCTTGATTTGTTTCCTGATTGGCGGCTGCACTCTTGCACCAAGTTATAAAAGACCTGAAAGTCCTGTTCCCTCTTCTTGGCCAAGTGGAACCGCGTATCAGAGTGTTTCCACAGATGATGCCCCTACTCTTCCAGAAATCGCGAATCTTCCTTGGCAAAGTTTCTTCAAAGACGAGAGACTTCAAAAGGTTATAGATATCGCCCTTTCTAATAATCGTGATCTCCGAATCGCTGCTCTGAATGTGGAGAGAGTTCGAGCACTCTATAGAGTGCAAAGATCTGAACTTCCTCCTGTGATAAATACGGATGGAAACTTTGCAAAGTCGCGTAATGCCAAAGATTTTTCTAACACCGGAGAAGCAACAACAGGCCAGTCCTATTCCGTCAATTTAGGTGTAAGTTCATGGGAAATTGACTTTTTCGGCCGAATCCAAAGTCTAACAGAAAGTGCTTTAGAAGAGTATTTTGCCACAGAAGAGGCCAGGCGAGCAGCGCAAATCGCCTTGATCTCACAAACTGCAAACACTTATTTAGCAGTTGCAGCAGAACGTGAGAGACTAGCTCTTGCCCAATCCACATATGTGGCTCAACAGGCGACGGCAGATCTTATTAAAAGGCGCTTTGGAGTTGGGCTTGCAAATGAATTGGAGTTAAGGCAAGCCCAATCAAGAGCAGATGCAGCGCGAGTTGATGTGGCTCTCTACACGAGGCAACTCGCCCAAGTCGAGAATGCTTTGACATATTTATTGGGAGGCCAACCCGTAGCTACAGAACTAATGCTGCCTGATTTAAGTAGCTTCAAAACACTCCCTGAAATATCAGCTGGTATTTCCTCCGAAGCATTGCTAAATCGACCAGATATTTTGGAGGCGGAGCGACGTTTAAGGGCTGTGAATGCTAACATAGGAGCTGCACGCGCAGCATTATTTCCACGTATTATTTTGACTACATCTATTGGAACAGCCAGTGCTGAACTCTCGAATCTTTTCAGTGCCGGTGCAGATACATGGAACTTTGCACCTCATATAACGATACCAATTTTCGATCCGAGGGCTTGGTCAGCCTTAGACGTTATTGAAACACAACAAAAAATGGCTGTCGCGCAATATGAGAAGGCAATTCAGACAGCGTTCCGTGAAGTATCTGATACACTTGCAACTCGTGGCACCATTGATGAGCAGCTAGCAGCTCAAAAGTCATTAACAGATTCCGTGGCTGAAATGTTTCACATCGCAGATCTTCGCTACAACAAAGGAATTGATAGCTACCTTACGGTGCTCGACGCTCAACGCTCCCTCTATGCAGCGCAGCAAGCATACATTAATCTGCGCTTGATAAAACTCGAGAATCAGGTGAGACTTTATGCTGTTCTGGGCGGAGGGGGAGTAATCGAGAAACAGCAGCAAAAGGCGACAGGTAGTTAGACTGCCCCCCTTAGTGAATGGCTTGAGTCGCTCTATTATATGAGGATTTCCCCTTACATCCCCTGCGATGGATAAAAATTATGTGACACTTCTTTCAATATATTTCTAATTGTTTCTCTTTGAGCTATAAATTATTTAAGAATTCTCCTACAGGCTAATAATTCGAGCTGCCTTTAGAGCCTTTACGGAATGGCCAAAAAAAGAGCTCGAAAATTCCCTGGCTTCAAGCCTATAGGGGTTGTTTTATCGAGCAATTTAAATATGAACAATTCAGACAAACCCTACTCCAAGACCCCTGTAACACCAGGTGTCGATTTCATCCGTGATATCATCAATGACGATCTTAAGGCCGGAAAAAATGATGGTAGAGTTCATACTCGCTTTCCACCAGAGCCAAATGGTTATCTGCATATCGGTCATGCAAAATCAATTTGCCTTAATTTTGGAATTGCCAAAGAATACAATGGCCATTGCAATCTTCGAATGGACGACAGCAATCCTTGCAAGGAAGAGCAAGAGTATGTGGACTCAATTAAAGAAGATGTGCACTGGCTTGGCTTCGATTGGTATCAGGAATGTCACGCATCTGATTATTTTGAGCAGATGTATCAATTCGCTGAACAACTAATCACTCAAGGGAAAGCCTATGTGTGCAGCCTTAGCGCAGAGCAAGTTCGTGAGCATCGTGGAACCCTGACAGAGC
>JAAZON010000447.1 GCA_012797725.1 SAR324 cluster bacterium
CTTGTGGAGGATTGTTCTGTGTTCTGGCATCCAGATAAAGCTGTGCTAGATCCTTGTTGAAACGACAGTGTTCGTCGTTCTCTTTTATTTGGAGCGCTCTGTTATAAGCTTCAATTGCATCTTTAAACTCGTTTAAAGCGAATAAAGTATTTCCCATATTATAAAGAACTTCGAATTTCTCCTTGCCTGATTTTGAGTTTTCGGAAAGCCTTGAATACAATATTAGTGCCTCTCGAAATTTGTTAGTTTTGAAAAGGCTGGCGGCAAAGGCCTGTTGTATCCTTCGATCATCGGGATAAACACGCGCAAAATATCGGAATACTTCCAAAGCCTGAACATAATTACCGGCATTATATGCAATATAACCTTCACGTAGACTGGATCGTGGCTTAGCTTCTTGGGCCTCAGAAGAATCCAAGTTGAAACCCGTTGAAAGCAGCAGAAGAAACAAAAATAAAGAAGGAGATTTTCTCAAAAACAATATTGCAGCAAGCAACGCCAGAACGCAGAAAATAGGGCCTAATTCATTATAAACTCTAAGACGGGAAGGATATTCAGACAAGACTGATGCATATGAATATAACGTGTTTTGAAGATCCAAGTCGTCTAACTGAGCCTCTATATAGATCCCTCCGGTTGATTTACTAAGCATTGATAATTGTTGACTCCCAAGTTTCGAGTAAACTGTGTTACCACTAAAATCCTTTGCAAAATTGCCGTCATCCAAAGGAATTGGAACCCCCTCTTTGCTTCCTATTCCAATGCTATGCAATCGTAATCCAGCTTTCTTAAGTTGTTCGATTATGTCTTTTGTCTGAAGAGTTGAGTCTTCCCCATCAGAGAGTAGGACCAAGTCTACTGATTTATTTCCGACTCTTTTAGCTATTCCTATTCCAAATTCGATTGCTTTCCCGATGTTACTACCCATTGATGTGCTCAGATCAGTGGAAATTGAGTGAATGAATGAAGGAAGGACTGAATAGTCGGATGTGAGCGGGCAAAAAACGAAGGGTCTTCCCGAGAATAAGATAATGCCAATTCTATCCAAGCGACCAAGCCTTTTACTCGTAGCCAAACTATCAAGAATCTTTCTTTTGGCCACTTCAATTCTGTTTGGTGTCATGTCAATGGCACGCATGCTCTGACTAATGTCTACTAGGAAAATAATGTCTCTTCCAGGCAGTATGATGTTAGTTTCATGCATGCCATTATATGGGCGGGCCAAGGCGATAATCATAAAAATGACAGACAAAACAAACGCCCAAAAGCATTGAATGGATTTTGGAGCATCGAATCTTGTGCTCAATTTTTCAAATGCTGCAATCCGATTTCTCTGAAGTACGATGACAAGCCACACCAACGGAATGATTAACACGAGAAGAGCAAGGCGAGATGGGTGAAGAAAATATTGCATTCAAGTATCCTAAGGTAGTTTCCTGAAATAGCTAGTCGAGAGAATGAGGAGTAGAGTAAAACTGAATAATGCGATCACAGTTAGAGGGAAGAAGAATTCAATTAATACAGGTTTGTTTGGGACCACTCGAGATTCTTTCTCTATTTCACCAATGCGTTGTTGTACCTTCTGAACCTCTAATAAGCTAGCCGCGTTTGAATAAATGCCCCCGCTGATGGCTGATATTTCTTTTAGGACGTACTCATCGAACTCCTCTGTCTTTTCGTTCTTTTCATCGAAAGCCTGAGTTCTTTGATTGCTTTGGCCTATCCCAACGGTGAATATTCTGACACCAAGCTTTGCGGCCATCTGTGCCGCTCTTATTGGATCTATATTCCCTGCTGTATTCAAACCATCAGTAAACAAAATTATGCTTCGAGTCCTGGCTGGTAAGTCCTTAATCCTCTTTAAAGATTGAGCAATCGCATCTCCAATTGATGTTTTTTCTCCTGCCATACCAATTTGAAGCTCGCTTACGGCTTCCAATAAAGTATCGTGATCAAGTGTTAAGGGAGTCTTAAGGAATACATCACTTCCAAAGACTATAAGTCCCACTCTATCTTCAGATCTTTTGGTTAAAAAACTCCGAATTGCATCCCTTACGGCATCAATACGAAGGATGGGGCCATCAGGACTCACTATATCTCTTGTTGCCATACTCTTGGAGACATCAACCGCCAGAATGAGGTTACGAGCACTAGCTTGAATGTCTGTGCGTACTATTAGTTGAGGGCGCGAAGCTGCAATTCCTATTGCACAAATAAATGTTATTAATAGAACGTGAAGTATCGGTTCTCTATAACGTTGGCGTAGGGAGGTGGGAATTGATGCTAAGCCCTTTAATGACGGAAAGCGAAAGGAAGGAGTTTCTTTTTTGTTTCGTAAAAATAAGATGCCAAGACACAGTATGGGCAAGAGAAGTGCTAAAGAATCAACGACAACAAATTGAAACTCATTCATTCTTTGAAGCATCATCTTCCTCCAACAATGAATTTCGAATGGCGTCTTTGTAATTGTGCAGAACGCGGAGCATGTCATTCAACAAAATCCGCATTTGAAGATCGTTGAGTGCTGAGTCATATTTAACACGCTCTAGTTCAACGAGTTTTTGAGCGAAAGAAGCGAAGCTGGAATTGGAGGCCTCTAATTGACTATTAACAATTTCATCAGGCCCTGAACTGGCCAAGTCTTTTTTTTCATAGGCATAAACAATGGCTTTGAGCCTGTGTGTTAAATCAAAAAGATCATTTTTCTTCAAAGTTTTTGAGTTAATCAGTTTCTCCAGTAATTCTTCTGCATCATGAAATGGAGATGGGGCGTATGTGTGAGCTCTTCTTTTTGATTCACGAGGAACAAACGCAAGCGCTGATATAATGGTAAAAAAAGTCAATACCCCCACCCAAAGACCGAGACCTGGATCGGGAGCAAAATAGGGAATTGCAGCAATATCAAATGGAGTCGGTAAAGGATTCATCTCAATTTCCCGATTCTTGCCTTCATTAATGCAACAAGAGAACGAATGGGATTGTCCTTGACTACGACAAAATCACAATCGGCTTGATGTGCAATGGAAGAGATTCCCATCATCCTCCGATTTTGAAATTTCCTCATGCTTTCCTTGGCTTTGGTGGAGGATGTGTCGATTAAAAGACGGTCTTTACTTTCTGAATCTTGAAAATCTACTAGGCCGACTGCTGGAAGAGACATTTCTGTTGGGTCGAGTAGGGCAACCAATATGACATCATGGCGAAGGGCAAGAGGCTTGAGTGAAGACAGGAATGGTTTCGAAATGAAATCAGATATGACAAAAATTATGAGGTGTTTTCTGAATTTTTCATTCAAAAAGTTCAAAACCGAATTCAAGTCAGTTTGACTAGCGAACGGCCTGTCATTGCATAAAACCTGAACCATTCGGTGAAAGTTACACCTTGTCTTTGCAGGAGGAATGAATTCGTGAACTGCATCAGAGAATAAGCACAGCCCA
>JAAZON010000448.1 GCA_012797725.1 SAR324 cluster bacterium
GAACAATTACGAGTACTCCAACCAAAACAGCTACTGCAACTCTAACTTCCAAGTATACGCCAACTAGGACTGCAACAGCTACTCAAACAAAAACTGTAACCGCGTCTGAAACAGTGACAAATACAGCAACCCCAAGTGCTACTGTGACCGCGTTTGCAACATTTACTCCAAGAACAATTTCAACTCCAACGCATACCCCAACAGTTACGCCAACTAATACACCATCGCCCTTTTGTGAGGATGGAGCTGAGTTAAGAGATGGCGTATGCAGTCCAATCAATGAAAGGCTTCGAGTCCCGCAAAATGTAATTGCAAGTGATGGCACGAGTTTCTCAAGCGTAAGTATCACTTGTGATACTCGTGGCAAAGCATTCTATAAGTTTTATCGTTCAGAAATTCCAGGAGAGATTGGTGAAGTGATCGCGATTACAAAGACTACTAGCCACCTGGATAAAAGTGCAATTCCAGGCGTCCATTACTGGTATTCAGTAGCGGCATTAAATTCAAAAGGGGAAGGGCGCTTGAGCCTGCAAGATGAAGGGTGGCGGAAGCAGTCAGGAGCAATTGATAGCGATGGAGACATGGTCTCTGATGAAGTGGAAGCTTTAGACGGGACAGACTTGAGAAGCCGAGGCGATTCGCTTCTAAAGGAGGCATTTACTCAGTTGAATAATTCGTCAAAGCAACTTGTGATAGAGTCTAACGAAATTCTCCCGACTCTTGATCTTAGCCTTGTGAGCAGTAGTACAGCACATGCAGCAGCCCAATCTAAAACGATGAGTTTGGACGCTGGAGTTCCTATGAATGTGGATCTTAGTTACTTGGGATCTAGCCTTAAAGGGCTTTTGCGATTGCGATTTGTGGATAAGCCCGGATTTCTAAAAGTCGCAGCCAAGCTTCGTTCAGAAGCAAATGATAGCTTGGGAAGATTAGTTTCTTCTCAAACAGCTTTGGTGAATGCTTCAAGGGGAGATAGCTACGCAATTTTGGTTAGCCCTGCCGCAAACCAGGAATTGAATGTTAGCAGTATTCCAAAGAGATTCACTACGAGAAGCATAGCTCGCTTTGATGTTGAGATTTTTGGCGCTGATGGGAGAATTAAATTTCAGAAGATGTTAACCATACGTGGACTTGCAACAAAGAGACTTAGGCTATCAAGATCTTATGGTGCTTTATCTTTACTTCGAATTCGCCCTGCTGATGGGGCTAGTAAATATATCGCATCCCTTGGTCAAACACTCGATGATAAAGTCATTCTAGAAATGACCAAGGCCGGTTCGAGTACCTTGAATAGTCTCTCAACTTCTTCATGCCCACAGAAGTTATTGCTTGGTAATGTACGTGAAAAACCAATAGTGGCAACAATTTCTCTAATTGATTCAGAATATAATATTGTCGATAGTTATGAACAAAGCATTGCTCCGAAACAAGCGCAGCAAATCGACATTACAAAGATCTTCAATGGGGCGATAGGGAAGCTGTTTGTAAGCTCCTCTGAGGCAAACAGCCTTATTGGGCATTTAATAGAAGGATGCGGTGAAAAAGGCGATTCGCTTAGTTATTAATCTTGTAGCAGAGATATGTGCCATGACTCATCGTAGCGTCCGAGTTGCTTCCAAATTGACTCTGCTTCCGATTGCCGATCTAATCTCATTAGACAAAGCCCTTTGAGCGCAGAAAGAAGAAAATTAAATTCACCCCAAGAAGAATTTTCTTTGCCCAAAAGAGCTAAGGTTTCCTCTACGACTTTCAAAGCGTCTTCGGGCATATTCAGGGTAAGATAAAGCCTAGCAAGATCAATATTTCTTGGAATCTTTGCATGTTCTTTACTCTCATTCGAGGCAGCTCTAGCTGCCGCTACTGCACGTTCTGGGTTGTTATGGCGCAGCCAAAATTTTGCGACATTATGCCATAGCACGGGTTGTCCAGAGGCGCGAGCCGCCCTTATAAAGTATTGCGCAGCTTCATCGATTCTTCCTTCAGTCTCACTAAGCTCTCCAAGCTTCATTAAGGGTTCGGCGAAATCACCGAATTGTCCTATTAAAGACAGAAGTTCTTTTTGAAGTGTGTTCGTATCTTCCTTATTTTGTTGAAGCAGCAGTTTGTATCGCAGCCTCTTCTCGCTTGCCGAGGCTTCTTTGTTTTTATCGCCGAGTCTTTGAAGCTGTTTGTTGTATTCCAATGCGTCTTCGATTCGCCCGAGGTCTTCTGATAGACTGAGGAGTTTCTTAGCGACATACTTCGTTTGGCCCTGGTACATCAGAAGAGCTAAATTATCTATCGAAGCAGTTTTGTTTCCTAGGGATTCTTGTAATTTTGCCGTATAAGATAGAACTTCAATGTTATCTGGATCGATAGATCGAGCCTCATCTAAAATCTTCAATGCTTGGTTTGAGTTATTGGCTGCAACCAGGACCTTCGCAAGTTCAATTCGGGCGATCGTAGCAGCCGGAGAATTTTTTTCTCTCCTTATAATCTTATGCCATTTTTCTTGGGCATCATGACTGTTTTCTATGCTGCTTGAATTTCTTGCATCTATAAAATCCTTAAAGAAAGCCTCACTCTGCCTTAGCTGCCTCTGAATGCGACGTTCTCGCCAATAAGCTCTTATTCCAAGAGTAACCCCCAACAGCCCGATGATTGTTGCACCCAGAAAAAAAGTTCCAACTAAGATTATTCCAACGTGTGATGAGATTGACATCGAGGGGGTCAAATAGACAGTTAAGGGGCCCGAGTTCAGGACGACAATGTAAAGACACATTGCAACAATAAGAAGAAGGATAATGAATTTATTAATGCGTCTAATCATGTCGTGCATCCGATAAGAAGTCTAAGCCTCTTATTATCACAAAGAACCAAAAGGGTAA